>CAZPXL010000248.1:0-3345 GCA_964591005.1 uncultured Eubacteriales bacterium | reverse complement strand
TGAAAAAAGCGGCGGAGAATCCGCCGCTGGTGACAGCGCTGGCGATCGTCACCATACTCAGCCTGCTGGGTACTCTAATGGTGCTGCTTAACTTTTCAAGAGTTTTAAGCCAGAGCCTTGATGCCGGCGGCATTCTTCCGGGAGCGCGGGCGCTGGTCCCTGTCGGAGCTTTTATCGGTCTTGTTTTCAGCTATATCAAATGGTTCGGTTACAGCGCCGTTCTGCACCTGGCCGCTGATTTGCTGGGAGGGCGGGGCGGCGCCAGGGGTGTTTTTGCGGCAGCCGGCCTGGCTGGTCTGCCGGGTATCTTATTAATACCTTTTCAGTTTTTAGGATACTGGTATGGTTTAGGGAACCTGGCTGTAACCGTGTTGTTATTGCTGGCCGGCCTGGCAGTAGAGGTATGGAGCAGTGTTATATTGGTAATTGGTATCAGAGAGGTGCACTTGCTTTCAACGGGGCGTGCTGTTTTGGTGTTTTTTATCCCTTTTATGGCCCTGTTTCTGCTTTTAATTTTAGCTGTAATAGCCCTGGCGGTTATAATCTCCGCGTTTCCAATAAACACAAATATACCCGGTTATTTTTAAAAAAGGATCTATCCTTTTTTCCGCCGCCTGGAGGAATTTAGAAACAAGTGAAGAATCTTATCCATACTCTGTTTTACTCATTCAATCGCGATACGGCTTTTGTTTGAGTATTAAAAGGGGTGTGAAACATTGGCAATGATTAATACCCTGTTGATAGTTGATGATCAGGCCGGGGTCCGGAGGTTTTTATCTGAAGCCTTCTCCGAGGAAGGCTACAATGTTGAAACTGCTTCATGCGGCACAGAGGCAGTCAAAAAAGTCAGTGCCAAACTCCCCTCACTAATTATGCTGGACGTTAAAATGCCGGGTATGAGCGGATTGGAGACACTGGAGGGATTGCGCCAAATAGCTCCGGACATCCCGATAGTAATGATGACAGCTTATGGCGAGCTGGATATTATTGCCGAGGCTAAAAAAAGAGGAGTAAAGTGCTATATAAACAAACCTTTTGATTTAAACGAGGTCCGTTATCTGGTTAGAGGACTGCTCGCGGAGGAGGACTTGAAGCGTGAAAAGGAAAAAGATATAGGCTGAGATATATACTTTTGGATATATTCAGGGATTGTTATAATTCAATTTCCGTATGCATATATAAAAACGATATCCGGCAATGTTTCTTGAAGAAGACTTTTTGGTATCGGCGCGCCGGTTTAAGAAGGACTTTTTTCCTGCGCGGCGAAGCAATAAAGTAGCTTTAAATCCTGTGATGTTTTCTCACAGTGTTTGGGGGGGGAACAAAAGCATGCTTATAGCTACAAATGCCATTATGGCCATGCGCTGCCCCGTGTGTGGGAAAATGGAATTTCACGGTTTTTCCCGGTTCACTATCAGCAAGTGCAAATCACTCTATATTAACTGTTCCTGTGGCGCGGTCAAGCTGATTGTCAGCACAAAGAACCATCGCCTTTACAGGCTTCAGATTCCCTGCCTGGTATGCGAAACCAAGCACTTAATGGAATTTACCGGCAAATCACTCTGGTCCGGGAAAGTTAATCGTATGTCTTGCAGCGACACTGATCTGGAACTTGCCTTTATCGGGCCGGAGCCGGAGGTAAAAAAGATAATATCAAGCCAGGAGCTGGAGCTGGAGGCTCTCGCGGATGATATAAACGGCGAAGGCTATTTTCATAATTCTGATATCATGTACGAGGTGTTGAGTTGCCTGCACGAAATTGCCGAACAGGGTGAGCTGTACTGTCAGTGCGGCAACCTGAAAATAGAGGTTGAACTTTTTCCGGACTGCCTGGAATTGCACTGCAGGAACTGTGACAGTATAAATATTATTTATGCCGAGACGGAGGATGACTTAAACGTTATCAGGCAGGTTGATACTATTGAGCTTGCACGGCATGGTTTTAAATGCCTTGACAGCCTGGCCAATACCAGTAAGCCTAAGAAGACACGCCGTAAAAGAAGTAAAACATAATTTCAGCCTTCTCCGTCCATACTTGGATATAATGGAGCTTTTTTAATCGCGGTGAAACGCACCGCTTATTATTAAGTTCTTATATGGAGGAGGTATTTTTATGTCTCTCACAGGCGTGGTTGAGTTGTTAAAAAACGCGGAGATCGGCGGTTACGCGGTGGGCGCGTTCAACTGCAACAATATGGAGATTGTGCAGGCCATTGTTGCGGCGGCCGAGGCTGAGAATGCCCCGGTGATCATGCAGGCGAGCCAGGGCGCCATAAAATACGCTGGACTTGATTACATAACGGCCATGGCAAAATTGGCCGCGGAGCGCACACATGTGCCGGTGGCTCTTCACCTTGACCACGGTACCAGCTTCGAACAGTGCATGCAGTGCATCCGCGCCGGTTTTTCTTCCGTTATGATCGACGGTTCCAAGCTGCCCCTGGCCGAGAACATCAAGCTGACCAGGCGGGTGCTGGATGTGGCCAGGGCGGTAGGAGTGTCGGTTGAAGCCGAACTGGGTAAGATCGGCGGTACTGAAGACGATATCACAGTCAGTGAGCGGGACGCCTTTTTTACAGATCCTGAGGAGGCCGCGACCTTTGTGCGTGAAACCGGGGTGGACTCTCTGGCTATAGCCATCGGCACCGCCCACGGGCAGTATAAAGGAATACCGGAACTTGATTTTCCCCGCCTTAAAAAGATTAAATCGCTGGTCAGCATACCCATAGTGCTGCATGGCTCTTCAGGCGTTCCCGATGACGCTATCCGGGAGGCAATCCGGTTTGGGATTCGCAAGGTAAATATAGACACCAACATAAGGGAGGCCTTTACCGAGGCTGCACGAAGGGTTCTCGACGCCAATCCGGGAGAAATCGATCCCCGTAAGATGCTTGGTCCCGCCAGAGAGGCGGCAATCGAAGTGATCAGGGATAAGATCCGTATTTTCGGCAGCTCGAACAAAGCGTGATCTGCGTATTTCAGCAGGCGCGCACCCATGTTGTGAAACTGATTATTTCGGTTGATACAATGACAGAGGAATGGGGACACACCCTTTGAGACGTGAGAAATGAGACGTGAGACGTGAGAATGCAAGACATTCTAAAGATCTTAAGACCCTGAAGAAATACAGGATATACTCACGACACACTACCCACGACTCAATTTATGTCCCCGATCGGAATGCAGATATCTTGCATCCGACAACCGACTTCTGAATTGGAGGTGTACAGGTGAAACTGTTTATTGATACAGCTAACGTGGATGAAATAAGGGAGGCATATTCCCTCGGCGTCATCTGCGGCGTTACGACCAACCCATCCCTGATCGCCAGGGAGGGACGCAACT
>CAZPXL010000247.1:0-3357 GCA_964591005.1 uncultured Eubacteriales bacterium | reverse complement strand
AGTATAGCAAACCGGCTTTTATTACGGGGGTGAACGTAATTATGAGTCAGGATATGCACTTGGAGAGTATGCTTAAATTACAAAAAGGGACAGGTAAAAATTACTTAAAGGATAAGCGTGTGCTTATTCTAAACGCGAATGCGATCGGTATCCTGCGAAAAGACCTGATATATACCCTGGGTAAGGAAAAAGCTAAAGGATTTTTAATTCGCTTCGGTTTTAATAACGGGTTCCGGGATGTTGAAAACCTGATGAGCGATGTTCCCCGGATAGATAAAGAGGTCAGATATCAACTGGCCAGGCATTTCCATACTTTTATCGGTATGGCCAACGTTATCTCCAGTGAGACAAATAATAATGAAGTCGAACACACCTGGAGGTGTGAGGGCAGCTGGTATGATTCGTATGAGGCAGAGCACCACATCAAGCACTTCGGTCCGGCAACAGAACCGGTATGCTGGACTCTGGTGGGCTACGCAAGCGGGATCATGTCAGCTTTTTTTGGCGAGCGGGTAATTATCAAGGAAGTATCCTGCGCTGCCATGGGTGACCAGTGCTGCCGTTATGTCGGCATGAAGTTGTCCGACTGGGGCGAAGAAATTCGGCCCGAGCTGCAGTACTACCATGGAACCACCCTCGGCCAGGGTGTAGAGTGGCCCCAATCGAGCGTCCTGGAGCAAAATGAGGCTTTGAGACAATCAGTAGCTATACATGAACAACTGACCAGGATGGTGTTAAACGGGGATGATATATCTGCAATCACAGGTGTGGTAGGCAGGATTATGGGTGGTACAGTAATGGTGGAGGACCAATATTTCAATCCGGTTGCTTATATTTCACCTACTATTACAACGGAAATTAACCAGCAGCCGCCCTTTTCAACTAAAGAAATTATAGGTGACTGGCGGCTGCGCCACCTGGCTGTTAAACTAACACAGGAAAATGTGCCTGTCAGGCTTCCGTCGGAACTTACTAAACGACCGGTAAACCAGTTTGTTTATCCAATCATAAATAAAATGGAAGTCCTTGGTTACGTAAGTATTCTTAAAACTACGAAATGTCTTACCGATCATGAACAGACGATGATGGAGTTTGTGGATACAGTTTTCGCGCTCAAGATGATCCAGGACCGTACGGTAGCCAAAACAGAAACCCGTTTATTAGGCGACTTCGTCATGGAATTGATTTTGGGAAACTTTAAATCTGAAGCAACAATTATTGAAAGAGCACGCTGTATCGGCTACAATCTCAAACGGTCACACCGGGTACTTGTCGTCTGTTTGGACAAGCCTGTAAGTTCATTGGAGCGATCCGCGCATGCCGGTGGGCGAACCCCGGAAATCAGGGAACAGCTTTGCGGAATAGTCAACACGGCTCTGAGTATGTATAACAGGACCGGTATGGCCACGGTCAGAGGCAATAATATTGTTATGATCACAGCCCTGGAAGGAAATACTACTTCCAGTACCGTTGATTTGGCGCGGAACATTCAGAAAGTTATTACTTCGCATTTGCCTTCGGTCACAGTTTCCATTGGTTTGGGAAGAATTTGCTTTACGCCGAGGGATTATTTTCACTCTTACACGGAAGCTAAATGGGCTTTGAAAGTAATAAAATCATTGAAGCAAAAGAACATGGTTATTCCCTTTGATTCTCTGGGGACATTTGGCTTGCTTTTTAAAGCTGAAAATCATAAAGGCATGCTGGCTTTTATGGAGGAACAGCTTGGTGAGCTGTTGAAGTACGATGCTAAGCACGACAGCCAGTTAGTAGAAACATTGAATTATTATTTTAACTGCAATGGTAATATGAATGATGCCGCCAAGGCCGCCAGCGTGACTCTGAGCGGCTTCAAATATCGCCTTGGAAAGATATGCGAAATAGGCGGCTTTAGCCTGAAGGATCCCAATAAAAGATTTGATTTACAGTTAGCCTTAAAAATATGGTGTTTAAGCAAAGAAGATTAAGGACTGAGTTTATTTTGAGCCTGCCAGGGCATGCGGGCATTAAGGCGTCACGGATTCAGGTATACTCTTATGTTCTCTGGAGGTTGGCCATGGAAGAATATGTTGTTTTAGTTGATGAGAATGATAATATGGTTGGGACTGCTGAAAAAATCGATGCGCACAGGAACCCAAAACTGCACCGCGCTTTTTCTATCTTTATTGCCAACAATAACGGTGAGCTGTTAATACAAAAACGTGCCGGGAAAAAGTACCATAGTCCGGGGATGTGGGCCAATACCTGCTGTGGTCACCCGCGGCCGGGTGAATCCCTCGAGGCGGCGGCCCACAGAAGACTGATGGAAGAGATGGGTTTTGATACCGGCATGGTGAAGGTTTTCTCGTTTATCTATAGTTCTGAGTTTGAAAATGGTATGACAGAAATGGAATACGACCATGTCTTCGTTGGGAAATGGGATGGCATACCGGAAAAAAATCCAGATGAGGTAGCCGATTACAAGTGGATCGCGAAAGAAGAGCTGGCGGAAGACATTAGAAAGAATCCGGAAATTTATACGACATGGTTTAAAATTGCCTGGGAAAATCTGCTAAAAGAAAAGGTAATTTGTTTATAAGGAAAAGCACACGGGGACAGTTCTCATGTGCTAGATAAAATATTGTTATCCTTTTGCTGATACTATTCGGTTTAATGGTGAATTTTTAATGATCAAAGGCTCACCGCTCCGAATTGATGTCAGCTTTTTTTTGAGTACGGGCGCCTGTAACCAAAATTCGATGAACATTGTATGACGCCGGCGCTGGTTCCAGTGCAGGATTTGCGATTATTACTTAGAATTTATATGATTATATATGGTTAAATTTAGATGTTAAATTTTTGGAGGATTGATGGAAGTATTAAACAAGCTTAATCCCGCCCAGGTTGAGGCGGTGACACACGGAGACGGCCCGCTGCTGGTCCTGGCGGGCGCCGGCAGCGGCAAGACCAGGGTCCTGACCTGCCGGGCCGCATATCTTATTAAGGAAATGCGGGTCCCCCCATACCGTATTTTAGCCATCACTTTTACCAACAAGGCAGCCCAGGAAATGAGATCGCGGGTAGAAGCGCTGGTGCCGGACATGTCCCGCGATATCTGGATCTGCACATTTCATGCCGCCTGCCTGCGTATTTTAAGGCGACAGGAGGAGTTTTACGGCCGCAGCCGTGATTTCGTCATCTACGACAGCGATGATCAGCTTACCGTTGTCAAGGACTGCATCAAAGAGCTTGATCTCGACGATAAAAAGTATCCGCCCCGGGCTGTGGCTGGGGCTGTTTCCCAGGCAAAAAACCAGCTGCTGGACGCGGGTGATTATGAAAAATACTCCTACGATAATTTTAACCGGGCCGTCAGCA
>CAZPXL010000246.1:0-3378 GCA_964591005.1 uncultured Eubacteriales bacterium | reverse complement strand
GATTTGAAATAGTTTAGAAAGAAAACCCGGTGTAAAAGCCGGGTTTTTTGTTTTTGTGTAGAAAGATGCTTGACTTTGGCGGGAAAATAGTCATCATTTCCTCACAAAACTTATGGATAACTTAGCAACCATTCAATCAATCGTTTCTGTTGAAAAACATCCCAATGCTGATTCACTCGACATTGTTCAAGTTCTTGGGTACAAATGTATTGTAAAACGCGACCAATGGAAAATTGGGGATAAAGTTATTTTTATTGCGCCAGATTCAGTTTTACCGGCAAAAAAATGGGCTGAACCATATAAAAAGTATTGTAAGAATAGGATTAAATCAGTAAAAATTAGGGATGTTTGGTCTTTTGGCGTAGTTGAATCTGCGCAAAATATTGGTTATACGGGCGCGATGGATGACGGTTTAGATATTTCTGAAATTATTGGCGTTACAAAATATGCCCCGCCAGAACCCCAAGATAATTCCGCTACCGGAGTGTACGGAAACGGAATCCCTAAAACAGATGAAACTCGTTGGCAAGGGATTCGTCCCGAAAATATTCCTTATGGAAAACTGGTTGATGTAACTCAAAAAATTGATGGACAATCTCTTTCGTGGCTTTTTGAGTATAAAAAAGATACGGACAGTTATGATATTTCTGTGGGCGGCAGGTCTTTTATCTTTAAAAAGTTTGTAAAAAACAATTATACAAAGAACGTTGAGGCGTTAAATCTTTCTAAGAAGATTGAGGATTTTCTTCGTTCTCGCGGTAATATCTCGCTGTGTTTCCGTGGAGAGTCTTACGGAACCGGGATTCAAAAGTTCTCAAATAACCCGCATTGTAAAAAACCCCTCGGGGTTGCATTTTTCTCTGTTTGGAATATTGATAAGGGGAGATACGAGCGAAAGGGAGAGGAATATTATATTCATAACATTTCGTCCCAACTTGGATTGCCAACAGTTCCGCTTCTTGAAAAAGATGTTATTTTAACACGTGAATTGATCAAGAAGTATGACGAAGATTTAACGCAAATTAATGGAGAGCCCTTTGAGGGGGTGGTAATTCAACACCACAATGGTTCTTTCAAGGTTATTAATAAAAATTACGATTCAAAGAAATGAACACTACTGGAAACTATCTTAAGGACGAGTATATCAAAGTTTGGAGCGAATTTTTAGTCCAAAACGCCGCCACATTCATTTATTTGTCGGGGCTATTCACGCTAGCCTACGTTGATTGGCGAATTGGCCTTGGTGCATTTTTAATTTTTGCGGGATTCAAAGTGGGAAGTAGGGGGTAAAATCACGAATATGTTTAAAAAATTGTTAAAAGTTTTTCGGCGCGAATGGAAACCGGGTTTTGTAAAAGACGAACACGGCGAAGTTTTCAAAGCGCGTTACATTGAAACGCATGGTAGAATTGTGATTCGTCTTCATATTGGGCGTTTAATCGAGGGATTTAAAGATTCAACTACTTCGCGCAAGCAAATCGCAAGTTGGTGGCCGGATGATAATGAGTAAAAGCTTGTTTTATTAGGAAATTAAAGAAAAAACCGTGGTTGTGTATTTTTAAAAATGCGTCTTGTAATTATAGAAAGCCCATATGCCGGAGACGTATCAGCTAACGTAGAATATGCCCGCGCCGCCGTACGTGATTCTTTATCTCGCGGAGAAGCGCCGATTGCGTCACACCTTCTTTATACTCAGCCGGGGATTTTACATGACGAAATCTTGGAAGAACGTAAATGGGGTATTGATGCTGGTTTAGCGTGGCGACATGTTAGTGAGGCAACGGTAGTTTATACTGATAGGGGTATTAGTGAAGGAATGAAATATGGTATTGAAGCCGCTCATTTAGCTGGAAAACCAGTAGAGTATAGGAGTTTGTATAAAAATGAGTAAAATTAAATTACCCGCAAATTATAATACACTCACATGGCGGGAGCGTAAGATGGTTCGTGAGCAATACGTTGAAAAACAAAAAGGTTTGTGCCATTATTGTAAAAAACCGCTTTCCGACGAGCCAAAAGAATTGATAAAAGATATTTGGGTAGACGAAGATTTGTTCCCTGAAAATTTTTTCAAATATCCTGTACACCTTCATCACAACCACGAAACTGGAAAAACGATAGGCGCTGTTCACGCGCGTTGTAACGCGTATCTTTGGCAGTACAAAGGAGAATAAAAATGAACCCAATTCAAGAAGAATTTCAACCACACAAAATAACAATTTTACAGGACGACATTTATGCCGCGATTTCTGGTTTGAATATCGGAATTGAATTAGGGAAAGAAAATTTGGCGGCGCATATTCGGGAATTTGGAAAGATTTCTCGGAAAGATAAAATGTATGCGGACCAATTAGAGCAAGATATTATCTGTATGAAAGGCGCGGCGAAGAGGTTACAAAAGTGCGTTGAGGAAAATGTTGACAAAGCGTAGTTAATTTGTATTATAAAAGACTGAAATAAAAAAAATATGATTAAACAAGTTACAAAATTTGAAACGGAAGATGGCGAGTGTTTTGACACAGAGAAAGAAGCCGAAAGACATGAAGCCGAACTTACTTTAGCGAATTGGTGTGAAAAAAATAAATTATATTCCAGCAATGGTTCGTATATTTATCCAGAAGATTTTTTGGAATGGTTCAAGAAACATCGCAGCGAACTTTTGAATTTTCTCAATAAAATTTCTTAAATTATGCCCTACCGCCCCACAGATTACAACGACCAAGACTTTTACGATCCTAACTACGACGATCTAAAACGCTCTAAAATCCGTGTTTATAGATGTTCCGACGGAATGTGCGGGTGCGAAGATTGTGAAACGTGTTATCCCTTGACTGCGCGGAAGGTGGTAGAGGATTACGAAGAGGAGATAGAAAATGAAAATTGAAATTGAAGAATCCCGCCTTGAAGAACTGCAAAAACACAGCACGATGCTGTCTCAAATTTGCGGTTTGGTAGAAGATTTCTGCACCACTTCAGATACAACTACGGCGGAAGCGGTCCAAAACCTTCTTGACGCTTATATCGAAGAAAGGACTTTCGCGGATAGATATTTCAGGATTCTTTCGCAAGCTAAGGAGCGTGGCGATTTGCCGGACGATGTTAAGTTCTAATATGTCCGACAAAATTAAATTGCCGCCGATTCCGCCCGGTCAGAAATGTAAGGGGTTAGCTATTAAATTTGTCTTAGCCACCGCGTTTTGCTTCGTTATTTTTAGTTTGGCGACGCTCCTTTTCTGGTTTCTAGGCATTATAACATCCTCTCTAATTTTTGATGCTAAAGAGTTTTCCTTAGAGTTTACGAAAAATGTGATTCACGGCGGCGCGCTTTTCGCTGTTTTAATTCTGTTTTTCGCTATTGGAAACTGTTTGGTAATAGCT
>CAZPXL010000245.1:0-3413 GCA_964591005.1 uncultured Eubacteriales bacterium | reverse complement strand
TGAACGTAAAAAACTAATTATTGTTGATCGGCTTATGCAGCCTTGGATAATCCATTGCGCTGAAGATAGTGCAACATCATGGTCAAAAATTTATAAGGATCTTATTTAATTATGACTATTAAATTAAATGAAATTGTTCGATTTCGAAGTGATCGTCTTTTTGAGGGTGCCGTTGATGTTGGATGGTTCATAAAAGACCCTCAAAAATGTCATAAGGCTGCAGAAGCTTTTGTTTTTCATGGTCCAACGTACCATGGCGTTACTCAAGAGGAAGTTGGTACGTCGCATGGTCATGCTCTTATTGATACGGCAAGTTTTGTGCGATCAATAGTCAATTGCTGTTATGGATCTAAAGACGAACCATTTCACCTAGCAATTGCCGGCTATGGTACGGGAAAATCGCATCTTGCGATTACTATTGCAACGTTACTACGTTCACCTGAAAGTAAAATATCAAAAGAAATTTTATCTAATTTGAAATTAGCCGATGAAAATATTGGCGGTGAAGTAAGGGCAACGCTTAAGTTAGAAAAAAATCCATGCCTTACTGTAACGCTCAATGGGATGAGTAATTTTGACTTGGCAGCAGAATTTACCCGACAAGTCATTCATCAGCTTAATATTTTAAATATTGATACGCGTGCTATTGATGATCTTAGGCCACGTTTTAAAAACGCAGCCAGCTTATTAAATATTTCAACCGACACAGATATTCAATCTCTTATAAGTGATTGCAATGTAAAAAATCGAAATGAATTAATCGAAAAGCTACAAGAACATGATGAGGCTCTTTATTCAAAAGTTCAAGAATTCTTTGCCCTGAAAGGCATACCTTTAAAGGCCATTGGTGATGAAACAGTTAAGGATGTTATCGATACTGTATGCCGAGAATATTGCGGGGAGAATAAACCATTTAAACATTTTTTAATTCTGTTTGACGAATTTGGTCGTTATGCAGAGTTTGCGACTTTACAAAGTCAAATTGCAGGAAGCGGCGTCCTTCAGCATCTTTACGAAGGTGTTCAGTCCAATTCAGAAAACGTTACGTTTGTTGGGTTCATTCAGTTTGATCTTAATGCCTATGTGCAGAGAATTGCTCCTGAATTTAAAAATGAAATACTAAGAGTGTCAACACGATATCAAAGTGCTAAAAAATCGTATCTTTCAATTAATCTTGAAACATTAATTGCAAATCTCCTTGAAAAACTCGACAAGGAAAAACTGGATTCTCTTTTCGATAAGAATGCAGAAAAAAAAGTATCGGAAGAAATTGCTCAACAATTAAGGCAATGGTTCCCTGTGTCCAATAATCATTACTTATGGCGAGATGGTTCAAAATTTCACACAGTAATTCGTAAGGGATGTTGGCCGCTTTCACCTTTTTCAGTTTGGTTTCTTTTTCATTTAGCCGCTGCTGGAAAACATTTGCAGCAGCGGTCGGCTCTTGCTTTTATGGGAGATGCATTCCGTAAATATCAAAATGAAAATATTAAAAATATCTCTTCATGGCAAATTAGTCCGGTAGACTTATGGTCAGATGATCTTGAGGAGGAGTTACGTTCATCAGAAGAAGGTGGCAATTTGGGTATGATAACTAACTCATATGCAACTGTCTTTGCACGATATGGGCATCAGCTTCCGAATGAAGGGGTTAAAATCCTCAAGTCAATCGTGTTAGCAGCGAAAATGGGCTTATATGCAACTAGTAAAGAAGATGCAATTTCTGCTCTAGGCGAATTAGGAGGAATCAATACAGATAAAGTACACGGTGTTGTCCTTCAGCTTGAAGCTGAAAATAATATCATTGCATGGGATCCTGGTTTACGACAATTTGAAATTTTAGGTGATGCAGTTTCACGAACACAATTTCTAACCGATCTCAAGAAACGAATAGCCAGTAGTTATGATGAACGTTCAATCGCCCAACTATTTGTGCGTAAAATATCTGATTGGTGCGATCTTTTGGGAGACCAAGAATGTGATTTTGCAGAATCTCATGAGATAACAACAAAAGAATGGCGTTTCTTAGGTGTGAATTCCAATTTAGAGATTTTACCTGCCAGCTTATTAGATGTTACGCAACGGTGGTATGATGCCGTAGAGGTAGACAAAGAACGTGGAACTATAATTTATTGTTATATAGAGCCAACACGCGATTTTGAAACCGTTGAGGCTGAGATAACAAAAATACTTCAAGACGCAGCAAAATCAATAAAGGTTAGTTTACTGCCTGTTTTAATCGTTTTACTAGTGGATGATGGCCAGTTATCAAAGGTGCTAGCTGAACTTGCTGTCATAGAAGAAGGTTTTAATGAACAGGACAAATTGAAGTATGGTAATTTAATTGGCGCACATCGTGAAAAAGCGCTTAACATCATTAGAACACAAATCGATAACATGATCAAAAAGAAGAATTATATTACCTCGTTTGAAGAACCAATCCAATCCCAGCGTTTAGGTCAAGTCTGCAGCGTGATTTTTGAAAAAATATATACAAAACCACTCCCCTTTCCCTTTGATGGCTTTAGTACAGCAAAAGGAAATGCTGCAGATACATGCTTACAACTGACAACTGATTTGTTCAGAGGCGTATTGGATTATCAAGCCATCTTAGCAAAGCCTACAAGGGATAAAAATAGGGCGGTACAGGTTTTAAAAGAATCATGGCAGATATTTGGAAGAGATGGAACAGTTGCTCGCAAGCCATCGAATAATATTGTCAAAGCAATCATTAATGAATGGGAAGATCAGCTAAAAACGGGTTCTAACCGTCTTAACATGGCTGAAGCGGTAAGAAAAATTTGTTTTCCATTATATGGTGCAAACATTGCGTCAGCAGGCCTACTTTTAGGTGTCTTTTTAGTATCACGCATTGAAGAACTTACAATCATGCGTGATGGGCAATCTATAGATATAACTAAGTTGCTCAATGATGGTATTTTCCGTGGAAAATATCTTGATCTTGCAAAACTCAACCATGTAGATCTTATTAAATCGGGTTCAGAATCATCAGAATGGAAGGAGCTGTTAGATGAATGGGAACAAGCTACATATTATGAAGATCGATTAGATTGTTATCATCGAGCACTCAATTTGAAAGAACGAATTGCCATACCTCATGAACTTAGCTACAAGTATGACCACCTTAAGAATTTAGCAGATGACGCTTTTATTAAAATAAAGGAAAAAAACAAAAAGGTAGAGGATGCATTAGAAAAAATTGAAAACGGATATGAAAAAAGTGATGCTGGATTAATATCTTGGGGAGGATCGGATATAAAAACGCTTCAGGAAAAAATGCAGAAAGATTCATCATGGATGCCGGACGAAGTATCAGAGCTTGATAAAGGAATTGAATATGCCCGTCAAGCCACAATACAAAATTTTCCAAACTGGCTGCCATCAAAAGTGCC
>CAZPXL010000244.1:385-3429 GCA_964591005.1 uncultured Eubacteriales bacterium | reverse complement strand
CCGACCATGGCCGGGTTCATGATCTCGTAGGTGGTGCGTTCTTTCAGCATACCGTCCTGGTGAATGCCGGCCTCGTGGGCAAAAGCGTTATCGCCCACTATCGCCTTGTTGGCCTGCACCCTCATGCCGGTAAGAGTACTTACCAGCCTGCTGGTCCGGTATATTTCTTCGGTGCGGGCGCCGGTAACGAATCCCAGGTTGTCTTTCCTGGTATGCAGGGCCATGATCACTTCCTCGACGGCGGCGTTGCCGGCCCGCTCGCCGATACCGTTGATGGCCCCCTCTACCTGCCGGGCGCCGTTCATAACAGCGGCCAGCGAGTTGGCGACAGCCAGGCCCAGGTCGTTATGGCAGTGCACGCTTACAACTACCTTCTCTATCCCGGGGACCTTACGGCAGATATCATTGATTAAACATCCCCACTCACCCGGGACGGCGTAACCGACCGTATCAGGTATGTTTATTGTCGTGGCCCCGGCCGCGATGGCCGCGGCGAGTACCTGGCACAGGTAATCAAAATCCGACCGCGAGGCGTCCTCAGCGGAAAATTCCACGTCGCCGGTATAGGACCTGGCCCGCTTAACCGCTGCTACGGCAGCTTCCAGCACCTGCTCCCTGGTCATGCGCAGCTTATATTTTAAATGGATATCCGACGTGGCGATAAAAGTGTGAATCCGGGCTTGCTCTGCATGGCGCACCGCTTCCCAGGCCCTGTCTATGTCCTTGAACTCGGTCCGGGCCAGGCCCGCCACGGCAACTCCCTTGACTGCGCGCGCGATGGCGCTCACCGACTCAAAATCTCCCGGCGATGTAATCGGGAAGCCAGCCTCAATAATGTCCACGCCCAACCTGGCCAGCTGCTTGGCTATCTGGACCTTTTCACCCACGGTCAGGCTTACGCCGGGCGACTGTTCTCCGTCCCTTAAGGTGGTGTCAAAAATATAAACGCGCTGGCTCATAAATCCTCCCTTATCATGCTTAACCTATCCTATCGCCTCGTCTATGTTGAAACCGTCCAGAATCATGGGCAGTACGTCTTCCTCGCGGTCGACTATGCAGTTAACCATAACCGGCGCGGAAGAGTTTAGTACCCGCGGAAGCATTTCCATTAACTGCTCCGGGGTTTCGACGGTGTACCCTTCCATTCCGTAAATTCTCCCGAGTTCGGTAAAATCGGGGTTAAACTGAAAGTCCACGGCAATATATCTTTTATCACAGTAAAATTCCTGCAGCTGGCGGACCATACCCAGGCGGCTGTTGTTCAAAACAAATATTTTCAGCGGCAGCTTCTGTTCGGCGGCGGTGCCCAGTTCCTGCATCGTCATCTGGATGCCGCCGTCGCCCACCACCAGGATTACCGTCCTATCCGGCGCTCCCATCTGGGCGCCTATGGCGGCAGGCAGACCAAAGCCCATCGCCCCGAGGCCGCCGGAAGATATAAAGCTGCGCGGCTCGTTAAAACGCATGTACTGCGCGGCCCACATCTGGTGCTGGCCCACGTCGGTAACCACTATGGCGCTGTCACCCTTGTATTCGTTCAGCTTTTCCACCACGTACTGGGGTTTCAACCCACAGTCCTGTTTATACCGCAGCGGCATTTCCTCTCTCAGTTGCTGGATCCTTTCCGTCCAGGAGGGGTTCTCCTTCTTTTCCAGTCGTGTCAGAATCGCCCCCAGCACGTTTTTCACATCTCCCACGATGGGCAGCTGGGTCACGACGTTTTTGCCGATCTCGGCGGGGTCGATGTCAATATGGATAATCCTGGCGGTGGGCGCGAACCCGCTGATCTTGGAAACAACACGGTCGTCAAAACGCGCGCCGACCGCTATCAGGCAGTCGCACTCGGTAACCGCCTGGTTGGCGTAACGGGTGCCGTGCAGCCCCAGCATGCCGAGAAAAAGAGGGTGGTCGCCCGGGAAACAGCCCAGGCCCATCAGGGTGTGGGCCACCGGGGCGCAGATGGTTTCCGCCAGTTGAAGCAGTTCCGGTGCGGCGTTGGCTATCCGGACACCACCGCCGGCGTATATAACCGGCCGCTGGGCCCCCATCATGATTCTGGCGGCCTGCTGCACCATTGCGGAATGCCCTTTAACTGTTGGTTTGTACCCGGGCAAATTAACTGTCTTGGGATACTTGAAATTTATTTTAGCCTGGGCCACATCTTTGGGCAGGTCAATCAGCACCGGTCCCGGACGGCCGGTGGAAGCCAGAAGAAACGCTTTCCTGACCACCGCGGGCAGTTGTTCCGGCTCTTTGACCAGAAAGTTATGCTTGGTGATGGGTATGGTTATGCCTGTGATGTCAACTTCCTGAAAGGCGTCTGTCCCCACCATGCTGGTGGCCACCTGGCCGGTTATGAGCACCATGGGCACCGAGTCCATGTAGGCGTTGGCAATGCCGGTAACCAGGTTGGTCGCGCCCGGGCCTGAAGTAGCCATACACACACCGACCTTTCCGGTCACCCGGGCGTAACCGTCGGCCATGTGGGCGGCGCCCTGTTCATGCCGCACCAGCACATGCTTGATCACGGTTTTATTCAGGGCGTCGTATACAGGCAGGATTGCTCCGCCCGGATGTCCAAACACAATTTCCACGTTTTCCTGCTCCAGGCACCTGACAAGGGCTTCCGCAACAGTAATTTCCAAAGCTAACTCCCCCAATTTTGTGTGGGCTAATAACATATAAGAAAAACAAAGGAATACGCTTTCACATAATTTACAAGATTCATAAGATTAACAAGATTTTTAAATAAATTCAAATTCATTAATTTAATATAAGCCTAAAATTGCCAATCCCTTAAATCAAAGCCAAATTCATTTAACACAGGATTTATAGAATTTCTAAGATTCACAAGATTAATTTATTCCTTAAGAAATAATCCTGTTAATCTTGCTAATCTTGTTAATCCTGTGAAAATGATTTATTTTTTGGGTCTATTTTTTCAGCCAGGGCATCATTTTACGCAGTTCCGCGCCCACCTTCTCAACCTGGTGTTCGCTTTCTTTCTTTTTCATGGCGTTGAATGCCGGACGGCCGGCCTTGTT
>CAZPXL010000244.1:0-375 GCA_964591005.1 uncultured Eubacteriales bacterium | reverse complement strand
CCTCTTGGCAACCTCACCGTTCTGGATCTCGGACAGTACCTTTTTCATCTCTTTGCGGGTTTCTTCAGTGATAATACGCGGGCCGGTTATGTAGTCTCCGTATTCGGCAGTGTTGCTGATCGAGTAACGCATCAGGTTAAACCCGCCCTCATTGATTAAATCAACAATCAGCTTCATTTCATGCAGGCATTCAAAATAAGCCATTTCAGGCGCATAACCCGCTTCCACGAGAGTGTCAAAACCGGCTTTCATCAGCGCGGTGACGCCGCCGCAAAGCACTGCCTGCTCGCCAAAGAGGTCTGTCTCGGTCTCTTCCTTGAAAGTGGTCTCGAAAACGCCCGCCCTGGCGCCGCCGATTCCCTTGGCGTAAGCCAG
>CAZPXL010000243.1:379-3435 GCA_964591005.1 uncultured Eubacteriales bacterium | reverse complement strand
ATGACGGGATAAGAATAATTGGGTTCAAACAGGAAGACAACTTTGATTTGAGAGTGCTGACCATAGGTTTTAATCCAAAGAGAAAAGGATTGGGCGAAAGCGCTTTAAAACTCGTCCGCCCGCTGTTTAAAAATATATCTGTCAACGAGATTAGCGAAGGAGCCCTGCCTTTCTGGACAAAAATGAAAGAGCGTGGTCTGGTAAACAAACTGGGATCAGTAAAATGGGAAGGAAATTATGATTATACTATGCACTGCTGACAAAAGCATTCTCAAAAGCAATATTCCAATTATTTATCTTTTTTATGCCGGTCATTTTTAGGTGGTCCCAAAATTGATTAGGACCATGGTCATGGTTAAAATAGTACAAATGGCACTTTACTATTTTACGCCATTCAGATATATTGCATTTATACGATTTAACTAAACTGAAAAAGCAAACATAGTAAAACTGGGGACATAAAAAGCATCGGATAAAGCGTAATATTTAAGTCAGCCGGGCTACCAGGAAGTAAATATGTCTTTCGGAATTCTGACCCGGGGCTTTCCCCGGGTTTTTATTATGGCTGATGAGGGCTAAAATGGGCAAAAAAATCATGATCGTGGACGACAGCAATTTTGCGAGAAAAATGATGAAAGATATCCTCGTCAGCGAAGGCTACGAGATCATCGGTGAATTCGAAAGCGGCAGCGCTTCAGTTGAAGAATATACGCGCTTAAAACCGGACCTGGTTACAATGGATATCATCATGCATGAAATGAACGGCCTTGATGCCCTGGAGCAGATATTGTCCATTGACCCGAACGCCAGGGTAATTATCGTTAGCTTTATGAATAATATAGATTCTATAAAAAAGGCCTTACAGAACGGCGCCCTGGATTTTGTAACCAAGCCTTTTTCCAGGGAGCGCCTGGTTGATGCTGTTAAAAAGGCTCTTTCAAAGCCTTACTAATATGTCGAAGAAATATTAAATATAATGTTAAAGGTCGTCCCTTTTGGTCCTGTATCTATTGATATGACTGCGTTATGTCTGGCCGCTATGCTGTAACACACCGCCAGCCCCAGGCCGGTCCCGGTTTCTTTGGTAGTGAAGAAAGGCGTGCCCAGCTTTTCTAAAACTTCCGGCTTTATACCTGCCCCTTGGTCCCGTACGGATAAAATCACTTCTCCTTCTTTCTCAAAAGCGCGGATAGTTAAATTCCCTCCAGGCGGCATTGCTTCCAGGCCGTTTCTAACCAGGTTTAAAATAACCTGACGGATTTCTTTTTCATCTAAAAGGACCATTGGTATGTCTTCTAATTCAAGAGTTATATTTTTATCACTTTTCATAGCATCGGCCTGCATGAGGGGATATAAGGTTTTTAATATCTTGTTCAGGCTGCATTTTTTTAAATCAATTGACTTGTTTTTAGCAAGAGAAAGAAACTCGGTTATGATAGTGTTTGCCCTGTCCAATTCTTCAACCATCAGGTCCAGTTGCTCTGTATAATTACAAAACTCCTTCTTCTCCCTGAATATCTGTAAAAATCCCCTCACCGTAGTCATTGGGTTCCTGACTTCGTGACCTATTCCCGCGGCCATTTCCCCTACCAGATTTAAACGGTCGAGGCGCGCCATCTCGTTCTGGAAATGCATTAATTCGGTAATGTTATGTGCCATGCAGAGTATACAAGGTTCATTATTAATATTTATTAACACCGCGGAAAAAAGTAATGAAAGCTCCTCTTTAGTTTTATTGCGCAATGTTACTTTGACATTTTTTACAACTCCAAATTCTTTTGCCTGTAATATTTTAGATATATCCTTCATGTTGACAACCAGGCCTAATTCTGTCGGTGTTTTACCAATTGCTTCATCACGAGTGTAGCCGGTAATTTCACTAAAATTTTTATTAACATCTATTACAGTATAATCGCTGAGTAATTGTATGCTCATAGCGGCCGGGGAAGCGTCAAAAACCTTGAAAAAACGTTCTTCGGACTGGCGAAGCCTTTCTTCTTCCTGCTTGAGTCCGGTTATATCACGTAAGATTACTATTGACCGCGTATTACCATCTTTGGACTTATAAATATTCGAGGTTAGTTCTGACTCAAACTTGGTCCCATCGCTACGGACAGAAGTGACTTGTGTAAAAACTTTGCCTGCTTTTTTTCTTTCCTCAAGCCCTTCCTTAAGTCTTGGGTCGTTGATGTCCAATATACCTTGCCGGCCGACAGCGCACAATTCCTCCTTGGAATAACCGAACATCTGGCAGGCTGCATAATTGGCATCCAGGATAGTGCCATCCGGTATAGTATGAAATACCGCGTCCGGGCTATACTCAAAAATGGCACGGTAACGCTCCTCACTTACCTTAAGAGCATCTTCCAACCGTTTGCGAACGGTTATGTCTTTTACAGTTACCAGCAAGTGCTGCTCATTATTCAGTACAATTATTTCTATTGAAGCCAGCCCTACAATGAGTTCGCCGGACTTCGTATGAAAGCGGATTTCTTCATTTCGCACTGCCAAACCTTCAAGGATTTTCTTTATTAATTTTTCACGCTCCTCAAATGACACCCAGATACCCAATTCCTTTACTGAACGCCCGATTATTTCTTCACGTTGATATCCCAGTACTTTCAGAAAACTGTCATTGACGTCTATATACCGGGCATCTGCAATTGTGGAGATACCAATCAGGTTGGGGTTTGATTTAAAAGCTTTATAAAAGCGCTCCTCGGACTGGCGAAGCCTCTCTTCCTCCATTTTACGATCATTAACACAACTTTCGCACATGGTTGCGGTTTCTTTGAAATCAGCTATCTGTTGGCGCAAGTCAACCAATTCATTAATAAGTTGTTCCTTTGTCTTCTCCTCATCCCTCATTATATTTAACCTCCGAAGACGATCATGCACATCAATTTGACGCTCATCTACAAATTACCTTCGGGAATGGTGTCGAATACCGCCTGATATAAAATTTTTTTATTCTGACAATAGAAAAGCCCCCCGGTTGCTAAAAGCATTACCCGGAAGGCTTGTTTTTCACTGGTGGGCGAGGCCAGGATTGAACT
>CAZPXL010000243.1:0-369 GCA_964591005.1 uncultured Eubacteriales bacterium | reverse complement strand
TATATTTTTTTGAGGAAAAAATCATCAAAAGAACCCTATTGGCATAAATATTGGCATACTAGCCTATTGGCATAAAAACGAAAAGCCCCGGAGGGCTACATTTCACTGGTGGGCGAGGCCAGGATTGAACTGGCGACCTCCTGCGTGTCAAGCAGGCGTTCTCCCACTGAACTACCCGCCCAGTAATATATATTATCGTCGATGGCCCGCTAAAAGTCAAGTCTTCCTGGCACCGCTGAAAAAGCTGCTGCGGCGCGCCGGCGGCAGCCTTCTTAACAACATACATTTAAAGATCAGGCCTGTTAATTCTTTTACATTAATTAAAGACTTTGTCCCACAACTGCCTGTGCCAGCCCGGCCTGGGCGCAT
>CAZPXL010000242.1:0-3464 GCA_964591005.1 uncultured Eubacteriales bacterium | reverse complement strand
GAGCAGCTGACTTGTAATCAGCAGGTTGCGGGTTCGAGTCCCATCGCCGGCTCCAACTCAGAGTTCAGCTATCAGAAGTCAGAAGTCAGAAGAAAAAGAATATAAAAATCTGACCTCGACTTCCGACGACCGACATCAGATATGGAGGGGTTCCCGAGTGGCTAAAGGGAGCAGACTGTAAATCTGCCGTCGACGACTTCGCTGGTTCGAATCCAGCCCCCTCCACCAAGCCAATAAAAGGATGCCCGGCATGTTTGATAAGGATGTCCTTCTGTGGTATAATAAATAAGTATTGACATCGCGGGGTAGAGCAGCTGGTAGCTCGTCGGGCTCATAACCCGAAGGTCAGGGGTTCAAATCCCCTCCCCGCAACCAAGTAAAACTAGCGCCTCAGGGATGGGGCGCTTTTTATTAAGCTTCTGCCTCCTTGTTTACCGGTTGGAATTTATGTTGCCCGTGTTAGGAAAACCCAAGTTGACAAGGCAAATTAACCTGTGCTAAACTATAAAACGAGGCTTTATTCGCCTTGTGTCAAATGTACTGGCCTGCCGCTATAGCTCAGGAGGTAGAGCGCATCCTTGGTAAGGATGAGGTCACCGGTTCAACCCCGGTTAGCGGCTCCAAATTCAGTAGTCAGTAGTCAGTAGTTAGTAGTTGGAATTAAGAAGGAATTTGCTGAAGCAAATTACAACAAATAATCCGACAACCGACTACTGACAACTTATAACCGATATCTGGCGGCGTAGCTCAGCTGGTTAGAGCACACGGTTCATACCCGTGGTGTCCGGGGTTCAAGTCCCTGCGCCGCTACCAAGCAGTCGAAAACCGGTGAATTACTGCACCGGTTTTATTATTTTATCATTCTATTAATAACTCCCTCAGCACTTAAGGTTATAAAAAATAATCATAATAAACTTAAAACGTCCTGTTTCACTTGTTTGCACATTTCTTTGAATTTTTCCCAGCGCATAGTTGCCTTATGCGGATAGTTGTGAAATATTACTTCATATGCTCTGTCCGCATAAGGCATTATTTTTTCTATGTGTTGAATGTTGATGATAAAGCTTTTATGGCAGCGGAAAAAGTAAGGTTCAACCAGGATTTTTTCCAGTGAGGAAAGAGAACAAGTGCTTTCATAGATATTACTGGTTGTGTGGAATAAACACTTTTGCCACTTTTTTTCAACAAATAGAATTGTATTTTTATCAATAATTGTTATGCCGTGACCGCATTTAAGCATTAACCTACCGATAAGACAGGAGGCTTCTTCCTTTTTTGAGAAGTTATATATTTTGTTTGTTTCAAGAAGAGATCTATTATGTGCTATCCTTGCTAGGGTTTCCCCCAACCTGTCAACGCTAAACGGCTTTATCAAAAAATCTGTGGCATTCAATTTAAAAGCCTCAACGGCATAATTTGTGTGCTCAGATACGAAAACCACAAATAGTTCCGGTAATTTCTGCTGAAGTATGCGAACGGCAGTAAGCCCGTCCAGGTCCGGCATTTGAATATTTACAAATACCGCGTCCGGCACTGTCCTTTCCACCACTTTTAAAAACTCCTCTCCACTCTCTGCAAGTCCCGCTATTTCAACACAATCATTGAAGAAAGAGTCAATAAATTTTTTTAACATATTGCGCACAGGTTCTTTGTCATTCGCAATAACAATCCTGATTTTAGATTCGAGCATTATATTTACTCCAGCAATAAACTAAATTATCAATAATAGTATTCTATGGTAATGAGTCGATCACCTTCATTTATATGTAAAAAAAGGTGCAAATATATAATATTTCGTAAATTTATACAGCCAACCCGTAATTTTATTTTAAGTTGATTGCAACCATGACATTTATAATATATCTTTATAAATACCATGCGCTTCAAGCAGCTATCTTGGCAAGAAACCATGTCGAAATATATTATTTTTATCTAATGACCAAAAGCAGTTTGCAATTATGATTTAATTTTTTGAGGTGGTTTAATGTCAACAATAAATGTTCTTATATCCAGTGACTGTGTCAATTACGGCAAAGCTATAAAAAGTATGTTGAGCAAAGCGCTGAACACGTACAGGATAATAGGCGTGTTAAATATTGAAAAAGTACTGGAAAACGCAAAGGACTTACAGCCGGAGATGATCCTGTTAGCTGAAAAAAACAGGGAAATACCCATTTCGCTTATTAGCGAAGTTAAAAGCGCCTGCCCCCGGACTATTCTCGTCTTAATTGCGGATTATGATGACCCTGGCAGAATAACCTGCCTGGTTAAAATGGGGGTGGACGCTTGCCTGGGGCCGGTGCCGCCCGGCTTCCTGACGCGCATCCTGGAACTGATCTGCCGGGGGGATATCATGGTTTTGCCACATATGATGAAAAGCCACATCAGGAAGATGGCGAATCTGTCCGAGCGCCTGGCGCCGGGAATAACGGAGGAATTGACCGGCCGGGAAAGAGAAATCTTTAATTACCTCTTAAAAAAATATTCAAACAAGGAAATATCAAAAATGTTATATATCAGTGAGTCGACCGTAAAAACGCACGTACGCAGTATACTCAACAAAATTGGCGCCAAAAACAGGTTTGCCCTGTTGGAAGGCGACTATCTCCAGTAAAACCCGTCACAAGTTTAATGCCGTAAAAATCAACCTCCTTCAGTTCCGGGGAGGTTTTTTGATTTTCAGGCACAGTTAAAGAAGCGGGGTTGAGAAAAGGTTGATTGTCGGCTTAATCCGGGGCTGAAAATAATTATCCCGTACTAGTCCGTTCCAACAGCCTTGAAAGCCTCTGTCAGTGCAGGAACAAGGTTTGAATAAAAAGCAGGGCTCAGCCGGTTTAGCCCTGCTTAGTCTTTTTTGGGACCGTGGGGATGAAGATCAAGACCTTGCGCGGGAGTTAAGATGTTACATGTGAGTATATTATTTACAATTGCAGATATCCCGTGTTTTTTATTTTACTTTTTATAGAAAGAAAATTACAAATAGGCGTAAGCGGCAGTTGAGCTCCGCTTACCCGGGCGGTTACGGGGTGTAATAATGGGAAAAGCTTTTTCGGTTGCCGGCAATATGGTTCTCGCTGTGATGATCGTGGTTGTAGTGGCGCTGGTATTGTTCGTGGTAAAGGGCAAAATTGACGGGGACGGTGTGCCCAGGTTGGCCGGGCACCAGGTTTACGTGGTGCTCAGCGGCAGCATGAGTCCGGTTTTCAATACCGGTAGCGTGGTAGCGGTCAAGCCTGTAACCCCCGGGGAATTGCGGGAGGGGGATATCATCACCTTTAAAGACCCTGAGGACGTCGGCAGAATAATCACTCACCGGGTGGTGGAGGTGCGGGAAGGCGGCAGGAGCAGAAGCTTTGTCACCAGGGGAGACGCAAACAACGCGCCGGATGCCAGGCCGGTCCCGGAGGAAAATGTAATCGGCAGGATGGAACTGTCTGTTCCCTATGCCGGCTACCTCCTGGATT
>CAZPXL010000241.1:0-3475 GCA_964591005.1 uncultured Eubacteriales bacterium | reverse complement strand
TCCCGTACCAGCCGCTGCCACTGGTAATTTACAATGTCGAGGGTCTCGTTCTTTGTCCTTTCCCTGCGCCTTTCGGCAAAGAAACCTTTTTCATTAAGATGATTACGGTGGCTTTCGATCGCTTCCAGCAGTTCAGTTATGCCCTCACCTTTGTTTATGGTTGCTGTTAACTTAACCGGCGGGCGCCATTTAATATGGTCGTCCTGCATGTCAAGCATTAAATTTACTTCCAGGGAAAGGGTATCGGCGCCGGGCATATCGCATTTATTTATGGCAAAAACATCTGCTATCTCCATTATGCCGGCTTTCATCGACTGGATGCTGTCACCGGCGCCCGGAGTCAGCACCACCACGGTGGTATCGGCGATGTACATGATGTCAAGCTCGGACTGGCCGACCCCGACGGTCTCAATTATAATCCAGTCTATTCCAAAAGCGTCCATAACCTTTACCACTTCTTTGGTGGTTTTGGCCAGGCCTCCAAGACTGCCCCTGGTAGCCATGCTGCGGACAAAAACCCCGTCGTCCATGGCATGTTCATTCATACGAATACGGTCACCAAGAAAAGCGCCGCCGGAGAAGGGGCTTGAGGGATCAACTGCTATGACTCCCACTGATTGGTTACGCTTTCTGATTTCACGAATAATGCTGTCAACCAAAGAGCTTTTTCCCGCTCCGGGCGAACCGGTGAAACCTAGTATATAAGCGCGCCCGGTTTTTGGATATAACTCGCGAAGAACCTCCTCCTTATTTGGCATATCATTTTCTACAAGTGAAATAACCCTGGCCAGCATCCGGTGCTCCCCAGCCCAAAATCCTTGCGGTATCTCTGCCAAAAATACACCCCCCATAAAAAATAATTGAACTCCACCATTAAAATATGAAAGGTCAGAAAAGTAAGTCTTTTTATTTATAATTTCTTCGTAAAATATGATATTCCTTTAAAGGAATGTTCTTTTTCCTTTTGTTTGTTTTATATTTATTCCTCTAAAGGTAATCTTTAGTAACAATGTGTTTAAGTATTTTTACTTATATTTCTTGCCCTGACAGGTATTTTTCAGCCGCAACAGCGGCTATGGCGCCATCGGCAACCGCGGTTACCACCTGGCGGAGCAGCTTCTGGCGGATATCGCCTGCCGCGAAAATGCCCTGCTGTGAGGTCAACATGTTTTCATCAGTAATTATATAGCCCTTGCCGTTTAATTTAACAAGGTCTTTCAATAACGATGAATTGGGGGCGCTGCCGACATAAATGAAAACGCCTTCGACGTCCAGCGTTGATTTGCTGTTGTCTCGCACATCCCGGACATTAATGCCTTCCACGGTATACCTGCCTATTATCTCGTCCACAACGCTGTGCCAGACAAACTCGATCTTGGGATTTTGGAAAGCCCTTTGCTGTACAATTTTTGTAGCGCGCAGCTCTCCTCTGCGGTGGATAATATAAACTTTTTCAACAAACCTGGTCAGGAACATCGCCTCTTCAACAGCGGCGTCGCCGCCTCCCACAACTGCTACTTTCCTGTTGCGGAAAAAGGCGCCATCGCAGGTCGCACAGTACGAAACACCGAGGCCGGTTAATTCTTTTTCTCCTTTTACGCCCAGCAGCTGCGGCTGTACGCCCGAGGCCATAATGAGCGCACCCGCTTCGATTTCGCCGTGATCAGTTGTCAGATAAATTTTTTTATTGTTGATTACAATGCTTTCGACATTTGCTGATTGAATTTCGATGCCAAAACGCCTGGCCTGTTTTTCCATCTGGACCATTAAATCCGGACCGCTTATTCCCTCGCTGAAACCAGGGTAATTTTCTATTTGGTGAGTGCTGATAACCAGTCCGCCGGGGACTCCCCGCTCCAAAAGGAGCGTATCAATAGAAGCCCTGGCGGCGTATATTCCCGCTGAAAGCCCGGCAGGACCGCCACCTATGATTACTAAATCCCGTTTTTCCATATTTTTTCACCTTCTATAAAATATCGTTAAGCTATTCTTTAAATATTATCTTACCGCTGTTAACTACGTCAATTCAAATCGATAATAAATTTTCATATAAATTTACACATAGATTAAGCAAATAAATTAAACAAAAAAGTTCCGGTAAGGAACTAATAAATGGTGGGCCATAAAGGACTCGAACCTTTAACCTGACGATTAAGAGTCGCCTGCTCTACCAATTGAGCTAATGGCCCGTCGAATTATATTTAAAATAATTTTGGCTGGGGCGGCTGGATTTGAACCAACGAAATGCCGGAGTCAGAGTCCGGTGCCTTACCGCTTGGCGACGCCCCAAAAATTTTACTTCACTGATAATAAAAATTATATCATAAAATATTTATATATTTCAAATGCATTATTTTTATAAATAATAATTTTTAATAAGGTTTGTTAAACTATCCCTTTCCCGTCATATCGAATTACATCTTCGCAAACTAACAATTATCACTGAACAAAAGGCGGGAGGTCTTGAAAAACTAACCGTATATGCTCTTAAAAATATCTTCCATGACCTTGTTGATATCCTGGTCTCCGTTGATATTCATGAGCAGTCCTCTTTTTGAATAATAATCAATCAGAGGCTCCGTGCTGGCCTCATATACATAGAGGCGGTTGTTTACAGCGGTTTCGTTATCGTCGCTGCGCTGGTAGAGTTCGCCTCCGCAGTTGTCGCAGATCCCTTCCTCCCGGGGCTTCTTAAAAGATACATGGTAGCTTGCCCCGCATGAGCGGCAGATGCGGCGCCCGGTAAGGCGCTTTATTAATTTTTCACGCGGCACGACAATATTAATAACACCGTTAAGGTTGATCCCAATAGAATTCAGGGTTTCATCCAGTGCTTCCGCCTGGACGACGTTCCGCGGGAAACCGTCAAGAAGGAAGCCTCGTGCGCATTCCGGCTGAGAGAGCCTTTCCTTAACCATGCCTACAACCACAAAATCGGGTACAAGCTCTCCCTTATCCATATACTCCTTGGCTTTTAAACCCATTTCAGTGCCGTCTTTAATGGCCGTTCTGAACATGTCACCGGTTGAAATATGGGTAATACCAAATTTTTTTACCAGTTCTTCAGCCTGGGTCCCTTTCCCCGCACCGGGTGGTCCCATGATTAAAAGATTCACAAGCGATCCCTCACAAAATGTTATTAAAATTTAATGCAAACTAAACTAGCTTATTATAACATGTAAGTATTATCACTGAAAGCTAAAGACCCCAGTTATTACAAAAAACAGGCGCAACTTTCGCTTGAATATATCTTATTTTTTCAAAATCATATAATAAAAACCCGCAGAACATAAAATCCGCGGGTAAAATAAATAACTGTGGTCGGGGCAACACGACTTGAACGTGCGACCTCACGGTCCCGAACCGTGCGCTCTACCAAACTGAGCTATGCCCCGTCAAACCTTTTGTGGCGCAAAAATAATTTTGTCACAGTCCAACTAAAAAGTCAAGTATTAAAAGTATCCGTTAATATTTT
>CAZPXL010000240.1:316-3477 GCA_964591005.1 uncultured Eubacteriales bacterium | reverse complement strand
GCTCAATTGGACCGGCCTTCAATTCGCCATCCAGGCGATGAAGGCCTTTCGCGGACGTCCTGTCCGCTCATCCAATTTCTTTAGCCTCAGCTTCGCTTAGTTTACTGACGACGCTACGCAATGGAGCAGCAGGTTTAACACCATGGACTTTTCAGGATTTGTTGACATTCTAAAAATAAACTATGAAATATCGCAATTTATTTTTTTATAAATTAGTGACAGGCCGTCCAAATCGATTCCCTTAAACAAGCCGCTGTCCGTACCCAGGATAAAACCTTTTTTTGAGGCGGCGGCGCAGATCATGTCAAGCAGGGCTTGCAAACAGCCCGGGTCGTGGGCTTTGATTAAATCTTCCGCGCTCAGGCTTCCCCATAAGCAAAGCCTGGAGCCGTACCTGAGCTGCAGGTCTGCAATGTCCATGGACGAGTTCCGGTCTATACAGTGCAGGCCGTTAAAACCCGCCTCTATAATATCGGGGATGATCTCGTTGATATTGCCGTCCGAGTGGAAGAAAACCGGGACGCCGCCGCGGCGCATCCCGACCACCTGTGATTTCAGAGAAGGAAAGACATGTTTTCTTATAACCTGGGGGTTAAGCAGCAGCCCCCTCTGGTAGGCCAGGTCATCGGCGATGATCAGGCCGTTTATGCCCGCGTCAATTAACCGCCTGGCGTTCTCCATGTTAAAACGCGCTATTTTTTCAGTGAAGCTTTGAAAAGAGAGAGGAGATTTGCCTGGCAGGATTAAGAACTGGTTAAAGCCAAAAAATTTAATGCCCCACCCCAGGACCCCGTCCAGCACGGCAAAGCTAAAAAGGCCGGTGTTAACCCAATTATTCAAATCAGGCCAGCATACCTCCCCGGGCTCCGGCAAATATCCGTTAAACACTGGATACACGGGATTCAGGGTGATAATATCAAGCCCCAGTTTGTTGACGAACTCAAGGTTCTCGTCAAAGCCCGCCCTGTCACAGGACAAACTGGCTTTTACCACCGCCTCGTCAATACAGATCTCACCTTTGGGGACCCTGTCCGTCTCCCGGCGCCGGATAGCCGAAGCAACTCTGCCCCGGCTGCCGGGCGTGCACTTCTGCTTATTGCTTAACATGGTTTTTTACCTCAAAGCTCAGACCCCTGGCAAAGGCGCGCTGAAACCCGCCGTGCAGGGATAACTCCACGTGTTCGACACGCTTTGGCAGCGCCAGCGCGATTTCCAGCTGCCTTTTAGACAGCAGAGCCAGAATTGCTCCCGTCCCGGCCGCGTTTCCCACGGATTTAACGCTGTCAAGGGCAACGTCTGGCAGCATGCCGATTCCTTTAAGGCTGGCGGGGCTCAGGTTGCTGCCAAAAGCGCCGGCCAGTAAAATTCCGTCCAGGTCGGAAGGTCTTAAGTCAAGTTCATTGAGTAATATTTCTATACCGGCCCTGACAGCGCCTTTCCCCAACTGCAGTTTATTTATATCGCCCTGGGTGATGGCAACCTCGTGCTCACCCTCTGCCAAAACAAATTTATAACTGTTCCCGTCCGGCTTGATCCTTTTGATTATTGAATCGGGAAAGTCTGCCGCCAGCTCCAGGGGGTTTTTTATGCGGCCGCTGTTCTTTAAAACACCCATCCTGACCATTTCTGAAACAACGTCGATCAGCCCGGAGCCGCATATGCCCACAGGTTTTGTATCGCCGACAACATCCAGCTCCACGTCATTTTCAATCCGCACTTTGTAAATGGCGCCCGGTTCAGCCCTCATGCCCTGGCTTATGGAGGCCCCTTCGAAGGCCGGCCCGGCTGCTGTTGAGCAGGTGAGCAAGCGGCCCCCTGAAGCGAGGGCAATCTCGCCGTTGGTACCGATGTCAACTGCCATCCATGTGCCTGGCAAATCATATAACTTGGTGGCCAGGATCACGCCGACAGTATCGGAGCCGACGTAACCGGCCACGTTCGGCAAAAGGACAAAACGGGTATAGGCGGGCAGGCTCTTTAGACCGAGGTCTGCCGCCGTGCCTTTCAGGCTCACGGAAAAAGCCGGCACAAAAGGCGCCGAGGCGACACCCACGGGAGAGACGCCGAGCAGCAGGTGGCTCATCACAGTATTTCCGATCAATGTTAAGGCATATATGCGCTCCGCTGATACCCCGGACCGGCTCAGCAGCCCGCTGACGATTTCGTCAATTGTTTGAGCTATTAACCGCTGCAGCTCAGCCAGCCCGTTATCGTCTTCCATGGTGTACGTGATGCGCGACACCACGTCGGCCCCGTGGGCTCTCTGGCGGTTGGCGGCGGATATCGAAGCGATCACCTCACCGCCCGCCAGGTCGACCAGGTATCCGGCCACACTGGTCGTGCCCACGTCAAAAGCTATACCGTACATTTCCGGTACAGTGTTGCCCTTCTCCAGGGTGATCAACTCATCTTCCAGTACAACCGACGTTACACAATATCCCGCTTCCCTGAACAAAGCCGGGACCCGGGCAGCCAGCTTGACGCCTGCTTTTGTCTCACCGGGCAGCCGGCTGAGCACCCTGTCCAGGTCGGCCACCTGGTCTTTGATGGTCGGCCTGGCCAGCTGGTGGTAAATTTTTGATACCGGAGGCGCTGCCTCTAAAGCCATGTCCATCAATTTACCCTTTGACGACGCATGTGCATCCAGCCGGGCGCGTTCCGGCTGCGTCTCTATTACAACATCCCCCAGTATTTTCCTCTGGCAGAGCAAGACATAGCCGTTCTGCAGTTCCTCTGAAGTAAGGTGTTCCGCCTCGGAAGCGGTTGCCTCGCTGATCGCGCCTTCAAGTATTCTGGCCCGGCACTTGCCGCAGGTACCCCTCCCCCCGCACTCGGCATTAACCTCTATGCCGGCTTCACCGGCCGCTTTAATGAGAATAGTGCCCAAAGGCACTTCCGTTTTTGTGCCGGAAGGCAAAAAAGTCGCAGTTACATAGTTATCACTCATATGCTGTTACTCCTGTCTGTTGGCTTCGAGCATGTCAAGGGGACGGTTCGAGACCACTGAAAAGTACTGTTTTTCAAGAAAAGCCAACGGAGTTATGCGGGTTTCAAGCCCATATTTTAAGAAAAAGTTGACTTTATCAGTGGTCTCGAACCGTTCCCTTGACGCATGTATCGTTAGAGGAATGGGGACACACCTCTATTTAGAGTCCTGCTTT
>CAZPXL010000240.1:0-306 GCA_964591005.1 uncultured Eubacteriales bacterium | reverse complement strand
TGCGGGTTTCAAGCCCATATTTTAAGAAAAAGTTGACTTTTCAAGTAGTCTCGGACTTTTCTATCGACACGCTTATCCTCTGTCCTGTCCAGTCTAACATAATACAAATAAAAAAATGAGTCAACGCAATGTGCCCCCGCTAATAAAAGAAGATAGTATCAAAGTTGAACTGTGGTAGAATTTATCTTAGCAGATTATACACTGTTTTGGTCAGATTCCTCCAGCGGCCTAACGGCTCACCCAGCAGAGCACCAGCATCACGGCCAGGCCCAGGCCCATGGTGGCTATGACATTGCGGGTTTTGTA
>CAZPXL010000239.1:0-3480 GCA_964591005.1 uncultured Eubacteriales bacterium | reverse complement strand
AATCCCCTTTCTTCTACAAAATAAAGCCTTTCCGACCACACCATTATAGCACAGGTACTATTTGATTTCCCTAGTAAATGGCTGGGTATAAGCCATCTGGAGAAAGCAAAGCCCGCCCTGAAAAGGGCGGGCAGTTAAATCTTGAACCTGACCTGAACCATAACAAAAGAATGGGGACACACTTTCATTTGATACTTGTATATGTTTGAGTTACCATGACAGTGGAATGAGGACACACTTCCGTTTCTGCAACGCTATATCGTTAAAAAGTTACCAGACAGCGGAAAGGGGACACACCTCTCTCACAAGCATTCCTGCATGCTGAGGAATGTCCCCATGGTATGGAGGTAGATAAGCTGCGAAACTGGTAGTTAAAATTGAGAATGTGACAGGCGGAACAAGTAAGGGTGGCGGTCTTATGTGGCCAGTTCCCCGTTGAGGTCATACCATGAGGCGTCACTGATCAACACCCTGACAAAATCTCCGGGATTTAAATTTCTTTGCGAGCTGAAAAATACCTTGCCGTCAATATCGGGGGCGTCGCTCTCAGTCCTGCCCATGTACATGCCTTGATCACCGCCGCCTTCAACCAGAGCAGCCACCGTTTCCCCGATTTTACCCTGGTTGTTTTCCAGGGAGATTTTCTGCTGGAGCTCCATCGCCCTGTCCCGCCGTTCGATCTTTGTCTCTTCAGGCACCTGCCCGGCCATTTCCGCAGCCGCCGTGCCCTCTTCGCGTGAATATACAAAGACCCCGGCTCTTTCAAACTTTATCTGCCGCATAAAATCAAGCAGTTGTTGAAACTCTTTTTCCGTTTCCCCAGGGAAGCCGACAATAAAAGAAGTGCGCAGGGTAATCCCCGGTATGGACCGGCGCAGCTTTTCCACCAGCCTGAGGTAATCTTCCCCGCTCCCTCTGCGGTCCATTCTCCTGAGGACTGTGTCCGAGGCGTGCTGGAGAGGCAAATCGAGATACCGGCATATTTTACTGCTTCCGGCCATAACCTCGACCAGCTGATCATTAAGATAAGTGGGATAGCCGTACAGGATTCTCACCCAAACCAGTCCCTCAATATCTTCCATCCCGGTTAACAATTCATGCAGGGCCAGCCTGCCGTAAAGGTCTATTCCGTACAGGGTGGTATCCTGGGCGGTAATTATAAGCTCCTTTACACCCCGGCCGGCAAGAGCTGCTGCTTCATCCAGGATATCTTCCTTTTTCCTGCTTCTGTACGGCCCTCTTATATCAGGTATTACACAGTATGAGCAGCGGTTATGGCACCCCTCCGCAATCTTCAGGTACGCCGTGTAGGGCGGTGTGGCCTGGACCCTGGGTTGCCCCGCATGGTGCAGGTAACCAGGCGAGCCTACATACACCACTCTCTCCCCGGCAAGTGTTTTATGAATAGCCCCGGCGATCTCCGGGATGGAACCGGTGCCTACCAGTCCGTCGATTTCCGGCATTTCCCGCATAAGTTCCCGCGGGTAGCGCTGGGCCAGGCACCCGGCCACCAAAAGCGACCGGCATTTCCCGCCGGTCTTGTGCCTGGCCAGTTCCAGAATAGTATTGATGGACTCCTCTTTGGCCTCATCAATAAATGAACATGTGTTTACAACCAGGACGTCGGCTTCCTGCTCGCTGTTTGTAAGAAGAAAGCCGGAATCCTTGATAATACCGAGCATAATTTCAGTATCAACCAGGTTTTTAGGGCAGCCCAGACTGACAATCCCTACTTTTAAAGTCATCCGCATATCCTTCCATGTGAAATGTTACGCATTACAGATAGTTAGTTTAAATTGTCCGGTAGTTTACAAACTGCAGGGGTATATCAAACTCGTAATCTTTAATAATCTTAATTATATCCTGGAGGTCGTCACGGTTCTTGCCGCTTATTCTGACCTGGTCCCCCTGTATTGCGACCTGGACTTTAAGCTTGCTGTCTTTGACAAGCTTTGTTATTATTTTTGACTGCTCCTTGTCAACACCCTGCACCAGGTTAAGCTTCTGGCGGACGGTATCCTTAGCCGAGGGCTCTATTTTGCCGTACCTGAGCGCCTTGATATTGATTCCCCGCTTAACCAGCTTGGCTTCTAATATATCGACAACGTTTCTTAGTTTAAAATCGTCATCTCCGATCAGTGTGATTTCTTCTCCGTCAAAGATTATATCGCTCCTGCTGCCCTTAAAATCAAAACGGGTGCGCAATTCACGTACAGCCTGGTCCACGGAGTTCCGGACCTCCTGCATGTCCACCTTGGAAACGATATCAAAAGTGTTTTCTTTAGCCATATAAACACCTGCCTTAAGATATTTTATTAAATGTACAACTTTACATGATAAATGTCAAAGGTTAGCATTGAGGCGTATATTTACCTGTGCTCCTTAACCTTAGTTAACATTCCTGTCAAAGGAAAAACGGATAGTGTGTCGAAATGTTAAAAAAAAGAGACACCACAGCAGGAGGAACGACACCATGGCAGTATATTCTTTTGACGGCAATGACCTGAAGTTAATCCTCCGGGGTTCGGTAGAATTGCTGGAGCAATCAAGGGAGCACATAGATTCTCTAAACGTATTTCCCGTCCCGGATGGTGATACGGGTTCAAATATGTACCAGACTCTGACAGCCGCTTTAAAAGAAGCTCAGCTGCTGGAAACAGATCATATCGGGATGGTTGCAGAAGCGGCTGCAAGAGGCGCGCTGGTCGGCGCCAGGGGTAATTCAGGCGTAATTCTTTCTCAGGTTCTCCAGGGTTTTGCTCAAACATTAAGCACAAAAGAAACCGCCTCCGCCTCAGATATAGCCGCAGCCCTGGATAATGGCTCCCAAAGCGCATATCGGGCCGTAATGAGCCCGGTTGAAGGTACTATCCTCACTGTTGTCAAAAAATCCGCCGAGGGGGCTGCCAACCGCCGCAGCGTAGACCTGCTCAGGGTTATGGCGGCAGCATTTAAAAGCGCTTTCATTGCCCTGGAAAAAACCCCCGACCTGCTGCCGGTGCTGAAACAGGCCGGGGTTGTCGATGCGGGAGGCAAGGGTTTTGTCACTATTTTGGAAGGAGCAAGGCAGGCCCTGAAATCAGCGTCGCCTTCCGCCAAACCGCCTGCCCTGGCGCCGGCCGCTGATAAAGAAAATATTTTTGCCGCGTCAGGCTCAGAAAACATTGCTGCGGCACAATGTATTGATTTCGCTTACTGTACTGAACTTATATTAAAAGGCGCCAGACTCCCGCTCGAAGCTGTAAAAAAAGTCCTTACGCCTCATGGAGACTGCCTCATGGTGGTTGGCGGCGATGAACTGTTAAAAATACATATTCATACAAACCACCCGGGAGTCGTTCTTGAGTGCTGCCTCAAATACGGCTCATTACACGACCTGAAAATAAACAACATGGTTGAGCAAAGCAGGAATGCCGTACAGGATAATGGACCGGCGAGTTTTAACAAACCATTTGGCATTATCTCTGTGGGCGCCGGGGA
>CAZPXL010000238.1:0-3486 GCA_964591005.1 uncultured Eubacteriales bacterium | reverse complement strand
GATATAGGAAGTTATTAAATTTATTTCATATATTTAGGTAAATTGCTAAAGGATTTTGTCTAAATATAACGAAAATAAAAATTTATAAGTTAATTTAGGGGGTTAGTTTTATGCTGCTTGGCGACAGAAGGGATGCTTTTAAGGACAGCGAAAAAAACGCAGAAAGTATTTTAATTAAAAATGACCCGTCACAAAGTGTGAGGAAGTATGCCTGTCCCATTGTATTTCTAACTGATAAATACAAAATCGTGGGCAACATACATATTTCGGTTAATATCCGCCTGAATGATTTCCTGTTGTCCTCAAGTGAATTCATCCCTGTTACCAACGCCGTAGTTTATGATGTTATAGATGGGAAGGAACTTTTCCAGGTAGAATTTATCTCCCTGAAGAAGAATATGATCAACATCGCCATGGAAGTTAAGTAACAAAGCAACTGCCGTCACAAAACCCCGCCTCTTAAAAAGCGGGGGTTTTTTCACATGATTTACAGGATTATCAGGATTCACAAGATTTAAATAATCTCCCTTGAGTAAAAGACATGAAATAATAGATTTTATTTTAAAAATCCTGTTAATCTTCTTAATCTTGTTAATCCTGTGAAATTGTTTTTTTCAGCATATCTAGTTTATTGATCCCAGCTGACTGACTCCATCTTATCCCCGGCCTTTATTTGATCAACCACATCCATGCCTTGAATTACCCTGCCAAAAACAGCGTACTGTCCGTTCAGTCCCGCCATGTCCTTCTTTAAAATATAAAACTGTGAGCCGGCCGAATCGGGATCCTGGCCCCGTGCCATCGCCACGGCCCCCCGTTCGTTTTTCAGATCCGGGGATATTTCAAGGGGTATGGTCCAGCCCGGCCCGCCGGTGCCGTTTCCCTTGGGATCCCCGCCCTGGATCACCCAGTCCTCTACCCGGTGAAACGTCAGCCCTTTATAAAAATCTGATTTTACCAGCTTTTCAAAATTACCCACGGTAACCGGCATTTTATCCGGGTAAACTTCTATGGTAACATCGCCTTTTGTCGTCTGCACGGTAACAGTTTGCGCGGCTGATTGCTCCGCGCCGGGAGATCTTTCACGCATCCAGTAAGCTGCTGCAACAGCTATAATGATGACCAAAGCGGCCACTGCAACAATAATCATATTTCTTTTCCTCTTTCCATCCCTGGATAGCTTCCCGGCCTTGGCTACAGTACCGGAAAACTTGCTTTTACTGCCTTTAACCGCTTTGCCGGCGCTTTCAGTTCTCTTAACATTCTTTTTGCTTTTTGCTTTATCCGCCAAAAACCACCCTCCTTTCTCAGGGATTAATACCTTAATTCGACCATAATAAGAAAAAACCCTGCTCCCAAAAAGAGCAGGGGGTACTGCTAGGATATCATGCCCGGCAGGAAAGTGGCTATCTGCGGGAAGGCTATCAGGATCGCCAGGCATATCAATATGGCGAGCAAAAAAGGCCACACCCCTTTAAAAATAACTTCCAGGGGCACATCAGGCACAATGCCCTTGATGATGTAGACATTCATACCCACCGGAGGCGTTATAACTCCCATGGCCACCACCATGACGATAATCACCCCGAACCAGATCGGGTCGTAGCCAAGGGTTGTCACCGCGACCGGGTAAAAAATGGGTATGGTTAGCAGGACCAGCGCCAAAGCGTCGATAAAACAGCCCAGAACAAGGTATATAAAAAGTATTATGGCCATGACGGCAAAAGAAGGCAGGTCCAGCCCCCCGGCCCAGTTGGCCAACTCAAAAGGCACCCTGCTCACGGCCATGAAACGGCCAAACATCACGGCCCCCGCAACCATGAACATGATCATGGCGCTGGTGCGCGTAGTGTCATAGAGGGATTTTTTGAAACCCTCCCAGTTAAGCCGCCTCTCCAGAAGCGATACTGCTAAAACTCCCCCGGCTCCCACCGCGCCCGCCTCCGTAGGCGTAAACCAGCCGGCGAACAGGCCGCCAATAGAGAGCGCAAAGACGAATAAAACCTCGCCCAGGCCGCCGCGAAGCGACTCGACCCGCTCCCGCCAGCCCGATTTCGGCCCGGCGGGCCCCAAATCCGGGTTGCGCAGGGTCAGGATATAAATCGTGCCCATATACAGCAGCATGAGCAGAATACCGGGCAGGATCCCCGCCATAAACAGCTTGCCCACCGACTGTTCGGTCGCCATGCCGTAAACAATGAAGATCACGCTGGGCGGGATCAGCACGCCCAGCACTCCCCCCGCCGCGACGCTGGCCGTGGCCATGGAAGTATCGTAATTGTATTTTTTCATTTCCGGCAGGGCAATCGCGCCCATGGTCGCCGCCGTGGCCGTGTTCGACCCGCAGATAGCGCCGAACACGGCGCAGGCGATCTGGGTCGCTATGGCCAGCCCGCCCGGGTAATGGCCGATCAGCTTGTAGGCAAAAACATACAGCCTCGTGCCTATCCCCGAATAATAAGCCAGAAAACCCATCCAGACAAACATGGGAATGACGCTTAACGAATAAGAAGATAAATTGGAGTACATCTCCTTGGCCACCATGTTCATGGCTGCCTGGGGCGAGACCATGAAGCTGAACCCCGCGAATCCGGTCAGGGCCATGGCGATCGCTATGGGCATCCTCATAGCGATTAAGGCCAGGAAAGCCAGTATGCCGATTAAACCAATTGTCAGTGATGTCATCTGCTTGAAGCCGCCTTACATATAAATTCGATAGTCCTTACCAACAGCACCAGGCAGTAAATAAACATGCCCAGGGCAATTAAATAGACAAACGGGTAGGTCGGCATCTGGGTTGTCGAAGAGACCAGGCCGCTGTCCATCATGCTTTTGGCATAAGCCCCGACATACCAGGCTGACACCCCCAGGAAACCCATCGAAACGAGGTTTATAAGCGCGCTGGTAAATGCCCGCAGCCTGGCGGGCAGCCAGTCCACCACGAGGCTGATGTCGATGTGCGCGTTCTGCACGCCGCAATGGGCCAGCGCCAGCCCGATCACCACGGCGGTCAGAAGGCCCACGTATTCATAGGCGCCAAATACCGGCGACTTGAAAATTACACGCAGCAATATGTTCGCAACGACCAAAACCATCGTTGTTACCAGAAAAAAACCAGCCGCCTGGTCCAGCACCCGGCTGAGTCCCGTGACCAGGCCTGAAAACATTTTCATTTTAACCAGTTACCTCCGCCGTCCTATTTATATTCCGCATTGTATTTGTCAGCCAGTTCCTTGACTTTATCCAGTATCTGCCGGCCTTCGATGCCCTTGGTCTTCATGTTGGCCACAAACTCGTCCTGGATCGGCTTAATGGTGGTTATCCAGCGGTCCGCCTCCTCTTTCTGCAGAGTGAGCAATTTCATGCCTTTCTCATCAACCGCGTACTTCAAGGCGGCTTCGTTCTGCTTATCCCAAAGTCCCATGGCCACATTTTCAAAGTATTCCTCGTTGACCTTTTCAATGGCCTTCTGGGTTTCAGGAGACA
>CAZPXL010000237.1:0-3488 GCA_964591005.1 uncultured Eubacteriales bacterium | reverse complement strand
CCATGATCCTGATCAAATGTCCGTATAACTTCTCTGAATCCATCGCAGGCCTGAATAACCTGCCCTGGTATTCAAAAAACCTGCCGCCGGGGCGCGCCGACTTTAGATCATTTTTTACGGGGTTTTTTTCATGGGGGATAAATGCTCCCAGCCGGCCGGAGTGGAATATACTCAGTTTGGTCACCGCGTCACTTTGTATTTTTTTCGTTGTCGCAAAAATCCAGTATTTATCGTCATAAATTAGCAGGGTCGGGTCTATCAAGGCATTTTCATTTATTTTAATCTTCCGGTATGTCCTGCCTCCGTTTACTTTTTTATAGGCGTATGTCGCACCGCTCCGGTTCCCTTCAGGTATTATGTAATCGTCAAATATATAAGGATATGAGAGGTGGTGTCTTTCGTTTAAAATTATTTCTCTGTCTACCAGTTTCATGGTCTTTTTATCTACTGTCAGGCAGGTAATTCTCCCTTTCTCCTGGCAAAAAATATATTCCTCAACTAAAATATAATAATATTTTTGGTCCTGGTCGATTAGAAAGGGGTCGGCAAAAAAACGGTCTCTGTATCTATGTTTAACCCAGCGAATTTTCAAGCTGCCGGGGCTATAAAAGACTTCTTCGATACCGGATTCCACTACCCCAACATTCCATACCCGCATTAAAAATTTATCTTTAAAACTCATTATTGCAATACCTCACTCATTTGAGAAAAATGAACGGATAATTCTTTTTGATCCCGTTCACCGTATAACAAATCATTAAGTAAACGCGACTTAAGAAAGGTATCTTCTTCATACTCTTGTGGATGGTCCAGATATGCTTGTAACCCGCTCTTTTATTTCTGGAAACAGAGCCCTGCCTGACCCTGTATTTGGCCAGAACCTCTTTTTGCCCATGGGCTTCATAACCTTCTTCCAATATAGTCAACCAGTATAAATAATCTTCAAATTTCGGGATGCTCGTGTTGAAGTACCGTTTGCCGAGGACTTCGGAATTATACACGGCTGTCAGGCAGGGAATGTAATTGGTTTTCAGGAGCATGGAATAGCTCACCTTATCGGGTACAATAAAGTCTCCAAAGCTTTTTTCCCCGTCTTCACTGATCCGCTGGTAGGATGAGAACACAAAAGGATAATGTTCCTTTTCCATAAGCGAGATAGTGCTGGAAAGGAAATGTTCCAGCCAGATGTCATCGCTGTCGATAAAGGTGATATACTTGCCCCCGGCTTCTTCTAAACCCCGGTTTCTCGACCTGGCGGTCCCTTTGTTTTCGCTGTTTTTAATCAGCCTGACGCGGTTTTCACTTTTAATAATATTCTCTATGAGCTCGACGCTGCGGTCTGTTGACCCGTCATCCACGATGATCATTTCCCAGTTACCGTAATCCTGCCTGATTACCGACCGGATCGTTTCGCCAATAGTCTTTTCTGAATTATAAGCGGCTGTAACAATTGACACCAGCGGCTCCATGGCTACCCCCTGACCTGACGTTCGAATACATCAAAATATAATTTCGCTATTTTCTCCGGGTCATATTCTTGAGCAAAAATTTCTTTAATATGCCGCAGTTCGCTTTTTGGCGGCCTGTTTTTCAAAAGGTCCAACATTCGTGCCGCCAACGCGCCGGGATCTTCAGCAGGCTCATAATAATTTAACATATTTTTTGTAACTTCCGGTATGCTCGTCTCACGCGTAGTCAAGACCGGTGTCTCGAAAAGCGCCGCTTCAACCGGCGTCATGCCGAAGCCTTCATGCAGTGACGGTGAAACAAACAGGTCGGCGTTTTGGTACAAATAATTTCTGTGTTCATCTGATAAATAGCCGGTCATGATTAATTTTTTAATTCCATTCTGAGCGGCATATTGTCCGGGATCAATGTGAATATGCCCTTTTGCCCCGGTCAGGACCAGGTGGTGCCCGGTTTTATCCTCGATAAGCCGGAAAGCTTTTAACAGGGTAATAAGATTTTTATGGTTGCGTATGGAATTCACACATAAAATATAAGGTTTTTTAACCGGAAATTCTACAGCTCTATTGGTATTTACCCATACCGGATTATTAATTACCGTGATCTTGCCCGGGTCCGCGCCGGGATAATATTTCAGGATATCCTGTTTGACAAACTGCGAAGGCACAACAATATGAACAGTTTTATAAACTAAGCCTTCATACCTGTATTGCAAATATTTTATATATTTTGAGCTGTGCTCGCCCGGATAATTTTTAAAGAACATATCGTGCATGGTAATCAATGTCGGTACTTTTTGGCTGATATAAGAATTTACCGAGTTAAAAGGATGATACAGCAGGTCGTAACGGCCTTTTTTTAGAAAACGGGGCACCAGGCGGCGGTCTATATAAAGAGATGTTAAAAAACGGCGGTATTTGTTCATGCTGAATAAATCACCTGTTGCCGCAAATGGTATTACTTCTGCTTCCGGAAACAGGCGCGCCGCTTTTTCGCGGAAAGTATCGAAGACAAAAAGGTGGAAACCCTTATTAAGTTTGCCGGCCATTTGCAGCCCTTTTAAAAGGTTTAACCCAAATTGGCCGGTTCCCTCGGGTTGTTTTCCATCCATCAGGTAAGTGAGGTTGACCGCTATTTTCATTGGACCAGCCCTTCAAATAATTCAAAATAGATGCTGCTGATTTTGGTGTAAGCGTAGCGTTCCAGGTATTCCTCTTTTATTGCTTTGAGTTTTGCCGGAGGCTGCCCCCTTTGCAAAACCTCCAGCATTTTATCACCCAATACCTCGTGATCGCCTGCCGGCTGATAATAGTTCAATAGTCCTTTGGTCACTTCCGGCGTGGCGCCTGTAGCGGAACATATAACCGGTACACACCGCATGGCCGCCTCGATTGCCGTCAGGCCGAACCCTTCAAAAAGGGAAGGGTTGACATACAGTGAAGTATGGCCTAAAAGCCGGTTGAATTCCCGCTGTTCCAGGTACCCGGTGAACCGGACTCTGTCTCCCAGACTGCGGTCTTTAACATAAGCCTTTAAAAATTCCGTCTCCGGCTTAATCCGGCCTATTAATACAAGGTTGTGCGGAATTTTAGGCATAATTTTTTCAAACGCTTTAATCAGAGTAATCGTGTTCTTATGGGTGTAAGCAATATTTACCGCGCATATGTAAGGAACTGCTGCCGCAGGTTTCTCTCCCGGCGCCTGGAAATCTGTATCAACAGGGTTGTAAATCCTTATGATTTTAGACCGGCAGCGCGGGTAGTATTTTACAATCTCCCCGGCGTCAAAATCAGAAATGGCGATGACCTTTGTCCTGAGCTTAAAATCAAAATAGTACTGCAGACCGTATATGAACCGGTCTTTCAGGGAAAATTGGCCGGCATTGCTTATGACCTGGATATCATGGGGCAGGACGACCGCAGGTATTTTAAACTTTCTCAGGCCGGTATTAAAATGCGGAAAAAAAAGCACGTCGATTCCGTGCCGCTCTGCCAGGCGGCCCAGTCTGAAGGTCTTTAAAA
>CAZPXL010000236.1:0-3489 GCA_964591005.1 uncultured Eubacteriales bacterium | reverse complement strand
TTATGGTATATGGACTTAATCAGATTTTTAAATTCAAGTTTCTTTAAAATTTCCAGCAGTTCATTATAGTCCGGTTTCTGCAGGCGGCATTGTTCCAGATCAATTTCCACCGGTACCTGGCGGTGTATGGTTACAAGTTTTTTTGACAGCTCAGCCTGTTTTTTGGAGGAACTTACCAGGTTAGCGGTGCGCCCCGTCAGTTCCCCGGCGTGGGCGAGGATTTCTTCCAGCGATCCGTATTCTTTCAGCAGGCGTGAAGCTGTTTTTTCACCAATGCCCGGTACACCCGGCACGTTGTCGGAGGCGTCACCGGTCAGGCCTTTGAAGTCGGTATACTGGCGCGGTGTTACGCCGTAGCGGTCCCATACTTTCCCCTCATCATACTCGTCCAGCTCGCTGATGCCTTTTTTAGTCAGCCTGACTCTGGTCAGGGGGGAAACAAGCTGGAGGGCGTCACGGTCCCCGGTAATAATTATGCTGTTAAGGCCGCTTTGCTCAGCTGCTTCCGCTATGGAACCGATCAAATCGTCAGCCTCGTAGCCGTCAATTTCATATATTTTTATGCGCATGGCTTTTAACAGGTCTTTAAGTACCGGAAACTGAGGCCTTAAATCATCGGGTGTGGCAGGACGATTGGCCTTGTAATCTTCAAAATCAGCGTGGCGGAAGGTGACCTTCCCTTTATCAAAAGCCACCACTATCCTGTCCGGGGACTCATCAGCAATAATTTTCATGAGCATATTGGTAAAGCCGTAAACCGCGTTTGTTACCAGCCCCTGGCTGGTAGACAGCGGCGGAATAGCGTGAAAAGCCCGGTGGACCAGGCTGTTGCCGTCAATAATGATGAGGTCGGTCGGCATTTTTGTGTACACCTGCCTTGTGTGCTGCCGGGGCGGTAACGCCCCTTTAAACGCGATGATTTCTAGTATTTCACCAAGAGACAGCAAAATACCTGCTTGTGTGATTGAAATGACATTCCTGGAAGATAATGCAGGAGTTTACACTTGGAGGGCGAAGTAACTTAACTTATAAATTGGGGGTGTTGATTTTGCGGAAAAATTATCTGCCGCATCTGGTCCTGATCCTGGCTATAATATTAACTTTTGGCGGAGCGGCGCAAACTTTTGCGTCTGATGATATGGGCCAGGGAATTAACAGCCTGGAAGAGGTCCTCAGGGATGTACAGCTCCTGCATATCAGCGAGCCTGACAGCCGGACGCTGGTCAGGGGAGCTATTGACGGCCTTATAGAAACGTTAAACGATCCTTACACCGTTTACATGACACCGGAGGATCTTAAAGAATTCAGAAACTCCATTGACGGTAATTACGTGGGCATCGGCGTCCAAATGCAGCCTGGTGAAATATATCCGAAGGTGCTTAATACCATTGAAAACACTCCCGCCAGTAAAGCCGGTATTATGCCCGGAGACATGATCATAAAAATAGATGGAACTGATGTGTCCCGTGAACCTCTGGGAAAAGTCGTGGAGAGAGTCCGCGGCCAGGAAGGGACAAAACTGACCCTGACCATCCGCAGGGAAGGAACTGCTGATTTCGACGTGGAATTGACCCGCGCCAATATCAGCACCCCCACTGTAACAGGCAAAGTCCTTGAGGGCGGTATTGGTTACATTAGAATTACTACTTTTGGGGACTTTACCGAAGATGAATTCAAAAGAATGCTGGATGACCTTACTGACCAGGGAGCGACAAAACTAATCCTGGATTTGCGGGACAATCCCGGTGGAATAATACACTCGGCCGTTGACATAAGCAGTAATTTTATCGAGCCGGGCAAAGTTGTGGTAACCACTATTAACCGGGACGGCCACAGGGAAGAGTATCTCGCGGAATGGAACGAGAATATTATAAGTAACATGCCCATAGTGGTACTGGTTAACGAATACACTGCCAGTGCTGCTGAAATAGTGGCCGGCGTTCTGCAGGACTATGAAATGGCTACTCTGATCGGAGGTCAAACGTACGGCAAGGGTACTGTCCAGGCGGTAATCCCGCTGGAAACAGGAGGGGCTTTGAAAGTCACCGTGGCCAGGTACCACACCCCCATGGACAGGGTCATTGACGGCACGGGGTTGAGCCCGGACATCCAGGTGTTGACTCCGGACCTGTCTTTAGCTGTCGCCCAGGGCTACCTGAACGGGTCGGCAAGCACAATAGTATTTAACAGGGATAATTACGAGGTGACGGTAAACGGAGTCGCGGTCAGGAACGGGCAGGTGATCGAGCAGCAGGGGGAGATTTACCTGCCACTGAGACTCGTATTCGAATCTTTAGGCTACAAGGTTGACTGGCTGCAGGGCGAAGGGGCGATAAAGGTTGCGAAGTTTCAATCAGAAGCGGTTTTTTACCCGGGGGACGGCCACTACATCGTTAGCGGCCGGACTTATCCCGGAGCGTCTTCCATGTTAGTTGCCGAAGGTGACACATATATCCAGGACTCCGTGTTAAATCTCTTTAACGTAAGGGTAAGGCATGAGGGCAATACTGTCATTATTGAGAAATAGTACTATTTATGGTATAAATAGATGTAATATATTTGTATTTAGTGCATATTTATGCGGAGGGTGAAAATGCCCGTAAATAAAGAGAGTTGTCCCTGCGGCAGCGGAAAACCATACGAAAAATGCTGTGGAAGCCGTAAAATTTTTTATTCCCTCGAACAGGCCCGGTGGCGGCGCGCCGGGCAGGATCTGCGGCGCAATCTGAGCCAGTTTGCAGATCAGCCGGTATTTTCCTGGGACGCCGCCCGGGCCCAGGACCTCTACTTGGGCTGCATCGACAAGCGGCTTATTGACAGTGATGACGACTTTATCATGGAACGGTGTTTTGAGTGGTTTATCTTTGATTACCGGCTATACAGCGGCCAGACCATTATCGAGACATACCGGGATGAACATCGCCAGTCGCTGAGTGAGCACGAGGCCGCCCTGCTGCAAAAATGGGCGGGATCCTGCAACTCTCTTTATGAAGTGACCGGGATTATACCGGAAGAAGGCCTCATGATCAAGGATATTCTTAACCGCAGGGAGATCAAGGTCAGAGATGTAAACGCGGCCCTGGAAATAGAGCCGGGCAGCCTGCTGCTGATGAGGGTGCTTGAAGTAGGCGGGGAATATGAGTTTTCAACAAGCGGCCTGGCCCTGCCCGGCAGATTAAAAGACCCACTCCTGAAGAAACTGCAGCGGGACCGGTCGAAATTTTACAGAGAGCAAAAAACCAGGGTGCAGGGGTGGAGTGACTACCTGAAAGAGAGGGCGCATGTAATAAATGCCTGGGTCATGGACCTTGGCATCCCCAACCCCGGCTCCGGCAGGGATATGCTGGAAAAAGAAACAACTGAGAGAATGGCTATTCTGCCAATTACAAGCTGGGAGGAAGTCCTTGGCTGTATAAAGAAAACCGGTCAGTTCAGGCTGATCAGTGAAACAAATGATGCTTCAGGCTCTTTCCGGCAGGCGACAGCGGC
>CAZPXL010000235.1:0-3504 GCA_964591005.1 uncultured Eubacteriales bacterium | reverse complement strand
CAACTAAGATATATTGAGAGTTGCAAAATGGTATGGTAATAGTCAGAGCTGAGACTGCAAAAGATTTTGATTCTGTTTTCAGGGTGAATAGACTAGCCTTTGGGCGGGATAATGAAGCCCGGCTGGTTGAGGCTGTCCGGAAAACAGAATTTTTCATTCCCGAATTGTCCCTGGTTGCGGTTATAGATGAAGAAGTCGCCGGACATATCCTTATCAGCATGATCGCGGTAGAAACAAAAGAAGGTAAGGTGCCTGTCCTGGGATTGGCCCCGATTGCTGTTCTGCCGGAATTCCAGAGGCGGGGCATAGGCTCGGAACTGGTGCGCCATGGTATAAAGGAAAGCAGTCGATTGGGTCACAGGGCGATAGTGCTGGTCGGCCACCCTGAATACTACCCGCGGTTCGGATTTGAACCTGCCAGGGCAAAAGGTTTGGAAACAGCTTACCCGGTGCCGGACGAGGCTTTTATGGTCCTTGAGCTATATTCCGGCGCTCTGGACGGGATTGCCGGGACGATCTTACACCCTCCGGCATTTGACGAAGTTTAAATTGAGTCGTGGGACGGGGAAGTGTGGGTGACAGAGAACCGTTCCCTGTCACCTCCTCCTTATCTGGAATTTGAGTTTTCCGCGTTGTTTTCGGAGGGCTGCGTTTTTTTAGTCTGCTCCGTTGTCGTCTTGCCCTGCTCAGTTGCAGGCGCGGGTGTGGGCGCCGGTGTTGTTTTTGGCGTCTGGGCTGTCGGCGCCGGGGTTTGTGTCGTTGGAGCGGGTGCTGTTGGCGCCGCCGCAGCTGCCCTGGTTATCTCAAATCCGGCGCCGTTTATTACTTTGTTGGGCGGGTTCAGGCTTATGACCGTAACCTGGCCGTTCTTTTCGCCCTCCTTGAGGTTCACATGTTTACCCTTGACCTCAATCCAGATATAGTCCTGCGCGGGGACCTTCTGAATAACGTCTGTGATTTCAATTTTGTAACCCGTGTTGTTCTCACCGATGCTGGCAAGGATATAGTTGGTTTCGTTGACCTGGGCCCAGGTGACTGTCCCCCTCTTGGCGATGTCGGAGGCGATATTTTTTATCACGTCGGGCGCTTTATTCAAATCGACCGGGCTGAAACCCAACTTTGATGTTTCGGGGATCACCGAGGGGGCGGGCGTGGGCTCTGGTGAGGGCGCTGGCTTTTGCAGGGCGGTGCAGCCTGCGCCAAGGCTGAAACATAGCAGCAGCGCAATAATCAATACTTTTCGCATCTTGATACCTCCGTTGTTTTTTAATATTGTTTTCTGCCCCGGCTCAATTAATACATAAAAAAACAACCCCGCTTTCACGGGGGTTGGCTGCTACCTGTTGAAAATACGTTGGAAAATGTTCTTTTTCTTCTCATCCTCGGGTACGTAAACCACGGTCTGTACCGCGTTCAGGGCAAAATCGTTGATCACAATTGATTCATAGGGAATTGACCCCGCGATTTCTCCGGAATTTTTAGCCGCTTCGTGAAACCTGTCGTAAGATTCCTCCGGTATAACCGGGTTAGCGGCCCAAACGCCCAGCGACTGGTAACGCCGGATAGAATTAAGCAAAATTGTTTGATCAAGGTGAGGGAAAGAACTGGCGGCGGCTTCAGCTGCTTCCTCGGCGCTGTGCAGGCTTAACCACAGCTGGGCTTTATAGATCGCGTTGGTGAATTTCTGGAATATTTCAGGGTTTGACTCGATGCAGGCCGGCATGGCAGCGTAGGCGGTGACTATCATGTCTCCCGCGGCGCTTCCGACTGACGCGACTACCTGGCCGAAGCCATTGTATTCGGCAAGGGATGCTTCGGGCTCCAGCATTTGAATGTAATTCCCTGTCCCGGCACGAAAGGCGGCCGTCCGAAGATTGTCCGGGATATTATAATATATGGTTACTTCCCTGTAAGGAGGCAGCCCGTGGTCTCTTAAAACCTCTTCAAGAGCTATTTCCGAGCTGTCATCATGTGAACCGCCGATGATGGTTTTATGCTTCAGGTTCTGCCACTGGAAACCTTCCGCGTCGTTATCTTCCCTGGCCAGGAGCAAAGAGCCGTCCCGTGCCGCGGCCACGGCAAATATCTTGGGCTGGGGGGCTTTAGGAACGGGGTTGAACATAATTTTCTGCAAACCGCATATGACTATGTCGGCCCTGCCATCTGCAAGCGCGGCACGTATGGCTTCAGGACTTGTGGCGCTGATTGTTACGTTAAGGTTTTGTTCCTTAAAAAATCCAAGGTTCTGAGCCAGGTACTGGGGCAGATAATAGGGGGAGCGCAGTGATTCCAAAACCCTCACTGTATGAATTTGTTTAACCGCAACGGGTTTTTTAAAACTGTGACCGATAGCCACAGCTGAAAGGGCGCCTAACAAAATAAGGATTATAATTATTCTGATTCTGGATTGCAAGAAAACCCCCTCCGATCCCATTTTTCTTATAAATTACTATTTCAGGCAAAAAGCTTTAATGCCATAAGGTTGAAATGAAAAACAAAGGCAATAATTGCATAATTTGGAAGTTGCGGCATATTATTAAATATAAGCCAGGAGGGAGTGTTTGAGTTTGAAGGGTTTTACTTTTGTACGCTGGTCCGGGCATCAGGCGCCTGTGTTTAGGAGGCTCAGGGCCGGCGCGGTCCTATATGGCCTGGCCTGGGCCCTGGGGGTAACTTTTGCCGCCTGCGTCTTAATGTTTGCCTGGGTTGTGCTTTCGTCGGGGCCGGTTTATAACTTCAGTATTTTTGTGATAGCAGGCTCATTGTTTGGGGCTGTTGCCGGCGGCGCTGTCTGTGGCAGGGCCGCAGGGTCAATGGGGCTGGCTCACGGCTTTTTGGTGGGTTTATTATATGGGCTGCTGCTTGCTGTTTTATTTTTCACCGGCAGCACTGAAAGCTTTAGTCCCGCTGAACTGTTTGCCAGAGCTCTGATGCTGGGAATTACCGGTTCCATAGGCGGCCTTTTGGGCGTCAATTCTCATATCAGGAAAAGGCTTCCGGCGAAAGAGAGACCATATATTTAAGCCACTCCAGCAAGCAAAAAAATAAAACAAATAGACAAGATTAATAGGATTTAAATAGATTAACAGGATTTTATAAAAACAATTTCACAGGCTTAACAAGGTTTAGATAGATTAACAGGATAAAATATCCTTATTTTTTATATGGTTGCAGACAGGTCTAATTAGAATTTAAAAATATAATTTTTTATAATCATTAAATCTCGTAAGTCCGTATTAATCCTGTAAATCCTGTCAAATTGTTTAATCTTAAACCCCTGGTCTTGTAAGGACCAGGGGTTATATTTTTATTGGACAAATAGATATTAAAATGTTTTCCTGGGAGAAAGGCTCTCTACGGTTGACACCGCCGCTTAAAGTCTTTATTATATTTTGTAAGTTATATTTAACGGCTGTGAAAGGGAGGGGACGGTTCCCCGGGCAAACTTACAGGAGTTAGAGATGGAAACCCCCGGCTGAAAGGTTTCCTGCCCGCGCCTGTTCC
>CAZPXL010000234.1:0-3515 GCA_964591005.1 uncultured Eubacteriales bacterium | reverse complement strand
TTGTTTGAAAATCGGTTTTGGTGAAAGGGACCAACATGCCAAACACCATAAAACACAAATAAACCGGCCACATTAAAACTGCCTTCCGGCCGGAACCCCCGGCATGGCCAAGGTTCATCTCCATATAATATCAGGCCTCCTTTAAATAGCATTAAGTTGGATCTTACGCACCAAAGCGGCCGAGCAGGGCCCACCCGGCAAGGAGCAGGGCGCCGCAGACAGTGGTTAAAACTATGCTGAAGGCAACCCGGTCGCCGGACATCTGCCGGATGGTAAAGAGATTGGGCCTCAAAGCCCATAAAACGCCGGTGACCCCAAAGGCCACCGCGGTATTCCAACCAAAGGCCAAAGAGAATATAAGCCCGGACAGCGTGTAGACCAGCGTAGGGGAATAACCCAGCGCAAAAGAAGATATAGCCCAATCAAAAGTAATGTCGCGGCTCGCGGCCTGAGATGAAGCCCAGGCTAGAAGCGCAATCAATACCACCCCCGCCGTGCCGTAGAAAAGCCCCAGCAAGGCAATCATCACTACGGTCGACATTTGGATTTGACCCGCCCTCTGCATATCTAGCCCGGTTTGCAGGAAAAACAGGGTGAATGACAACCCGGATACCGCCAGGGAATAAGGCCAGGGAACCCTGGACATTTGGCTTTTGACTACTTCCCCCGGATTCAGGATCATGTTCAGCGCTGTTTTCCAGCGAGGCGTCTGGATGGGCGCCAGCGTGTTCATATGCTTAAAATCCCTCCCACTTTTATTGCTTTATGTAATTTTTAAATTGCAGGCAGCCTGTTTGTGAAATGTTATCGCACTTGGTCCATCAAAGCGCTCTATATTAATTAACTGTTTAAATTTTTATGGAGAAATAAATTTATTGCCGAACTCTTTAGCGAAAGCCCGGCGCACATCATCCAGGTTCGACTGGATAGCAAAATCCAAGGTGTACACGCGGCTTTGGGCAAAAATTTCAAGTTCTCCTTTTTGACAGCTCTTTTTAAAGATACATATGGAAATCAACTCATTATTATCTATAATAAATTTTTCATTATCAGCATCATGAGGTGTTAAAAATATCTGCCTGTGACCAATTGAAAGATAATAGTGCTCGGTTTTAAAAAAGCCGGCTTTAAGCTTAACCTCTAAGGTCATGGAATTCACCCCTTAGATTAGATTTTACCAGCTTTGCTAATCAAAATATTTCCTGTCCAGGAAACTGGCAATGCCAATTTAACTGGCACAAATTATGTCGACTCCCTTGTAACTTTGTCGTATTTTGATAATATAAACTTTAGAGGTGTTATAAATATGACCTTTGCGGAAAAACTTGATTTGCTAATGAACCTAACAAATACTTCAAACAGTATGCTCGCCCGCAATATTTCGATGGACCCGTCTTTTATCAGCCGCCTGCGCAGGGGAACCCGCGCCCCCGCCAGGAACGTCAACTATATACGGGTGATGGCCCAATATTTTACTCGCTGCTGCAAAGCCGACTACCAAAAAGCCGCCATTCTGGAAGCCATGAAGAGCAGCTTTAGAAATCAGCCGCAAGAAGCTAATAATATGGCGGAACTCCTTCATAAATGGCTCAGAGAGGAAAATGGAGCCAGGACTGACTCGATTAACGAATTTTTGAATGGCCTCAGCCACTTTCAATTTAAAAAAACAGATCCGGCGAAGGCTGTTAATGACGATCCGTATTGCCAGGCAGTCTCCGAGGTCGAAGAGTATTATGGAACCGGGGGCAAACAAGAAGCGGTATTAAAGTTTTTATCTCTGGTACTGCACAACAAGGTTCCGCAAACCCTGCTTCTTTACAGCGATGAGGACATGGGATGGCTCACCGAAAACCGCGGGTTTACCTTGCAATGGTCGAACCTGCTGGCTCAGGTCATGAAAAATGGCCATAAAATAAAAATTATCCATACCATAAACCGTGATTTTAATGAAATGCTGGCGGCCATAAGAGAATGGGTTCCCCTGTATATGACCGGCAGCATTGAACCATATTACTATCCGAGAATCCGCGACGGCTTATTCCGCAGGACATTATTCATAGCCCCGGATACAGCCGCCGTAACTTCCGGCTCTGTAGGAAACAGCACCAGTAAAGCGGCCACTTTTCTATTCACTAACAAGAACACTGTTAAATCGTTAATCGAGGAATATAACGAATTGCTGTCCCGCTGCCGTTTGCTGATGCGCATATTTACTCCTTTTGGCAACGACGACTATTTGGAGCTCCTGGCTGAGTTCGAGGGTGAGGAGAGGAACGCGGTTGTAAAAACCGATAGCCTTACCAATGTTACTATGCCTCCCGGTGTTGTGGAAAGCATACTGGCACGAATAGAAAGTCCCGCCAGAGAGCGTCTTTTATCCTACCAGCAAGCAAGAATTGACAGGTTTCTCGACAGCCTGAAAAGATGCCGTTTTATTGAAATAGCCTCCCTCCCTGACCCGGAGACAATATTGGACGGGAAATTGCTCGTAAATTTCTCCGACATGCTGAACAACAGCACACTATTCTATAAGCCCGGGGAATATCGCCAACATCTGCAAAATATTATCCGTCTTCTTAAGACTTATGATAACTACCATGTGCACCTGACCCGCCATAAACACCTGGATGGAAGTATTGCATATGTCAGGGAGGACGTGGGAGTATTAATCGGAAAAACTCTGCCGCCCTCGGTTGTTTTTGCCCTCAATGAAAGCAATATGACGGCAGCCTTTTGGGATTACCTGAACCATTTAGTTAATGAGAAATCTCAGTGTAAAATGAACAGGGATCATACTGTAGCGGAGTTGGAAGCAGTCGCGGACAGGTTGGAGCAATGAAAGCAACGGAGTCTTCTCCGGTCTGAAGTGCCGTATTAAAGGATAAAAACCAAGGGGATATCGCTTTGAATAGCGATATCCCCTTGGTTTAAAACAATTCTGGCGGAGAGACAGGGATTCGAACCCTGGAGACCGCTCATCACGGCCTACTCGATTTCGAGTCGAGCGCCTTCGACCAGCTCGGCCATCTCTCCGGCTGTTTTCTTTTCCCTTAATTCCCGAAAAAACTTTTGCAAAATGGTGCGGCATTCTTCTTCAAGCACCCCGGCCACCACCTCAACCTGGTGGTTAAAGCGGGGCTGCCTGACCACGTCGATCACAGAGTCTACCGCGCCCGCCTTCGGATCCGCGGCGCCATAAACCAGTGTTTTAACCCTGAACTGCACCAGCGCCCCGGCACACATGGGACAGGGCTCCAGGGTTGAGTACAGCACAGCGCCGTTCAACCGCCAGTCCCCCACGTATCCGGCTGCTTCCCGCAGGGCCAGCAATTCAGCGTGGGCGGAACTGTCTTTCAGGATCTCGCGCAGATTGTGCCCCCGCCCGATTATTTTCCCGTCAAACACCACAACGGCGCCGACAGGCACTTCGCCCAGGGCGTAAGCTTTATCGGCTTCCGCCAGGGCTTCACGCATGTATCCGGCGTGATCCACAAGGCTTTCCCCTTCAGAAAAAC
>CAZPXL010000233.1:0-3515 GCA_964591005.1 uncultured Eubacteriales bacterium | reverse complement strand
TCATTTTTTCATCTGTCTACTTGACAGGGAGCAGTTCAGGTTCGCGTGTGCTAAAGTTCTCTTACCGCGCAAGGACCGGTAGCGCATTTGCCGCAGACATCGCAGACGCCCAGGTCGCTGTAATGTGCGTCCACTTCCAGTAAACGCTCATAGCATTTATGCTTGTCCAGCCCGTCCCGCGTCAGGGCGCCGGTGGGGCAGTTCCGGACGCAGGCGAGGCATTTGCCTGCGCTGTAAAAAAGGCAGTACTGCGTTTTCGGGCGGGGCGTCGGGTCAAGCGCCCGGTCCAGGACGATGCTGCCGATGCGGCCAGCGCAGCCGGCGGCCGTTATCAGCATGTGGTGCAGGCCGAAGGCGCCCAGGCCGCAGATATAGGCCACATGCTTGTGGGACCAGAAAGAGATCAGATTTTCCGGATCAAAGTTGTGGGTGGGCTGCTGCCAGCTTGTCTTTACTCCTTCAGCCGCTAACGCTTCGGTCAGCTTCTCACAGCAAAGGCTAATCAGCCGGTTTGTTTCAATGTACGCCTCCGCCCATTCCCTGGCAACGTAAGGATGCTTTTTATTTATCTCCACCAGCTCTTTGCTGAAGGGGATAAAAAAAGCCGCAACCGATTTCGCTCCGGCGAGGATATCTGAAGGAAGCAGGTGGCCGGGCCCGACCGCCTGTTTTAATTCGCCGAAGAGCGGGTCATCCGCCCGGGCAAACCCTGTAAGCGGATCCCGGTAGAGGCCCTGTACCCCGTTTTCAGTTACTGTTTTGCACAACACACCATTAATTAATGCTTTCATGAAGTATCCCCCGGTAAGTATTTATTTTTTTAAAAGTCTTATATATTTAACATTTTTCAGGATAGCACTTGTGAAAATGGTTTATGTTTCCGTGTCGATTTCATAAAGGAAACCGGCCATTAGGCAGAGAATTCATTATAAAACGATAATCGGAGACATCTGTGGAAAAAGATAAAATATTGTTTAACCCTCTTGCGGCTGTCTTGCTGGGTGTGGCGGCTGTCGCTTTTTCATCCATTTTTACCAAGCTCGCCACCGCTCCTCCGCTGGTGATTGCGTTTTACAGGCTGGCCTTCACGGTTGTCCTGCTTGCCCCGCTGGCCTTAAATTCCGCCGGCCGCCGGGAACTGGGCAGCATCAAGAGGCAAGATTTCGGAATGGCTGTTGTTGCCGGCGCTTTTTTAGCCCTGCATTTTTCTGTTTGGATAACTTCCCTTAATTATACTTCCGTGGCCAGTTCCACTGTGCTGGTTACTATGCAACCCCTCTTCGTTGTCACAGGCGGGGTTTTGTTTTTGCGGGAGAAAACCAGCGCGAGAGGGCTGGCGGGAGCGGCCATAGCCCTGGCCGGAAGCGTGTTGATCGGCATCAACGATTTCCAGCTGGGCGGTACCGCCCTTAAAGGAGATATACTGGCTTTCAGCGGGGCTTTTTTTGTTGCCGTGTACATGGTCATCGGCCGCAAGCTGAGGGCCACCCTCTCACTTTTCCCCTATGTCTTTGTGGTATTCGGCTCTGCCGCGGCCGTTCTGCTGATTTTCAACCTGGCGGCCGGGACCCGGCTTTATCCTTACCCGGCTTTCGACTGGCTCTGGTTCTTAGCCCTCGCCGTTGTCCCCACTATTTTCGGCCATACCGTTTTTAACTGGGCGCTCCGTTATGTTAAGGCCCTGGTGGTTTCGGTCAGTATACTCGGCGAACCGGTGGGGGCGACATTCCTGGCCTATTTTATATTTCAGGAGATACCCGGCTTGCTGCAGGTTGCCGGCGGCATTACCGTTATTTTCGGCCTTTGCGTCTTCATTTCCTCTGTGAAAAATTAGGTTTTTGCACGGCTGATCTTCGGATTCCAGGTTCTTAAAAACAAGGTTTCCTTGTAACGAAAAAGAGGTATTGGTGGTAAAAATGTCGAAATTATTAATTTTATTAACAATTTAATTGAGGAGGGAGATTAAAGAATTGAAAAAAAGGATTTTCTTGTTTGCACTGGTCGCGCTGATGGCTGTGGCGCTTCTGGCGGTAGGGTGCGGAGGTTCCAAGGCTCCCGCGGGAGGAGACACTATTAAGATAGGTTTCCTCGGAGGAAAAACCGGCGCCCACGCCCACTATGGCATTGAGACCCTCAAGGGGATGCAGATGGCGGTGGATGATGTCAACAAGGCCGGCGGCATCCTGGGCAAAAAACTGGAAATTGTTGAAGGCGACCACGGCAGCAACAGCAGCGAGGCCGCCAATGTTACCCAAAAAATGATTACCCAGAAAGTTGCCGCCATAGTCGGCGATCCGACCACAGGTATAACCAAGACGGCGGCTCAAATCTGCCAGCCGGCCAAGGTCGTGCTACTCTCAGCGGGAGCAGTGGGGACCGGTGTTGTTGAAATCGGCGACTATATTTACCGTGACACGTTGCTGGACGCTGTCGCGGCCCCGTCTGTCACCAAGTACCTGACTGAAGAACTCGGGTGGAAAAAGGTAGCCCTGGTAACCACCACCGGCTTGTCTTACAGCGAAAGTTTGACTGCCATATTTAAACCAGCGCTGGCCAAATACGGCGTTGAAATTGTGGCGGAAACGAGCATTATGGAAAAGGACACCAACTTCAGCGCCCAGGTTACCTCACTGAGCCAGAAGAGTTTCGACGGTGTGATATTCACAGGGTACTACACCGAAGGCGCGTTGTTCATGAAAGAGATGCGCAAGCAGGGCCTGAACCAGGTTATGGCCGGCGGGGACGGGCTCCTGGGCAAAGAACTTTATGAATTGGGAGAAAAAGCTGTTGAAGGCAGTATGGTTTACGCCGGTTTCGCGGTAGACCCCAATAACGCCGCCGGTATCACCAAGGAGTTCATTGAAAAATACCAGGCCCAGAACAATAACAGCAAACCGGATATGTTCGCGGCCCAGGGCTACGACGCTGTAATGATGCTGGCCGAGGCCATGAAGAAGGCCAACAGCAGCGACCCGACCGTGTTTAAAGAAGCACTGGCCAAGACCAAAGATTTCAAGGGCGTGACAGGCACGATTACTTTTGACGAGAAACGCGAGCCGATTAAGAGCCCTGTCTACCTGCAGGAAGTTAAAGACTCGCAATTTATTGTTAAAACTGTAATACCGACCGCCTAGTTCTTAATTTAGACTAATTCAGTGCCGGGCAGCCTGCCTGTAAAAAAGGCAGGCTGTCAGGGCATCTGGACCCGGCAGGCAAATTATCTGGCAACAACTGCCTGTCCGGCTCCTTTTTACGCCCTCTGCCGCTTGCCGCGGCTGAATCAGGAGGTTAATAAATGTTTTTTCAGCAGTTAGTGAACGGGGTGACCCTGGGCTCGACCTATGCCCTGATCGCCCTGGGTTACACCATGGTCTACGGCATCATCCAGCTGATAAATTTCGCCCACGGGGAGGTCTACATGATAGGCGCTTTTGTGGGCTTGATTATGGTATCCGTATATAAAGTGAATTTCTTTGTTGCCATGCTGGCGGCAATGGCGGTCTGTATCCCCCTGG
>CAZPXL010000232.1:0-3525 GCA_964591005.1 uncultured Eubacteriales bacterium | reverse complement strand
AATAAAAGGCTGGTACCGGTAATTTTAAAAGAAGCCGGAATTCAAGACATCAGAAAACCGGCCGGCCGGGTCAGCCCCGCTGAGCGGGGGAATATTTCACGTATCCTGCGGGACTGGCGCTTTCAAATCAAAGGCACCACGTCGTGGCCCGCGGCCCAGGTTACCGCCGGAGGCGTTGATGTGAGAGAGATTAACAGGGATACCATGGAATCAAAAATTGTGCCAAAATTATATTTCGCCGGCGAAATTATCGATATCGACGGCGACTGCGGGGGCTACAACCTTCAGTGGGCCTGGTCCTCCGGCTTTGTGGCGGGAGAAAACGCGGCTATATAATCGGGGACATACCTCGTCTTCGAAGGCAGGCCCCAAAAAGAGGTGTGTCCCCATTCATCTGTCTGGTAACATATGATTAGTAATGTTCCACTGTGACTTTCTTGCCCATACGCTGCAGGGTTTCGGCTATATCCCTGACGGTCTGGTGTTTAAGGGCAAAGGGCACGGGGAAATCCGGATTATATATAACCGGGTTAATGGCAAGGCCCACGACGAAATGGATTTCATCGGCCATCATCAGCGCTTTTGCTAAACGGCTTGAGCCATCGTTGATGTTTACCAGTATCCTGGGATCGTCTTTAAGGCGCTGGAGCGCATAATAAAGGGTAACCGCGCCCTCCGTAACCAGGTCGATCCCGGTGATTTGGCCTGTCGGGGGCACCACATCAGATACCATATCCTCCACATTCACCTGGACTGCCCTTTTCATTATGCGTCCAACCATCTGGCTGGTGGTGCCGCCGCAGACAACCTTTACCCCCTCAGTGTTGATAAAATTTCTTACAACCAGTTGATCGTCTTCAGGATTACGGGGCGGGCCGATCAATGCGGTCAGTTTTCTTACTTTCCTGAGCTTCACAACAACAATGCTGGCATCGTCGCCAATATCCCCGCAGTAAAATTTATGGCACATAGCGGTTACTTTGGTAGCCCATTCATTGGTAGTGTACCCGCCCCCGGCCAGGGTTTTTATATAGTTGCCCACATATTCCTCACCCCAGCCAAGGTTCCAGATTCCACCGAGCCCGGCGTGAAGCACGCCGTCGCTTAATAAAACCAGCCAGTGCCCCACACCTATTTCAAAATGCGATTCTTTAATGACTTTATCGCCAACCTTGCGTTCAGTTCTGTTAAGGTGCATCAGTGATTCGTTGTATCCCCAGTAGGCTGGAGGACTGTCAAACTCAACCAGGTAGACGTGCCCGTTATCATACACCTGCAGGATTGAAAAGGTGCTGTAGGCAATATTCCTCACCCGGCAGACAGGCAGTGTTTCGACCATGGTTTCGATAACGTCATCTATCTGTCCGCCCATTTTTAACATTGTGGCGGCTGTTTTAGCAGTAATCCTTGACAGTATGTTAGCTTTTACCCCGCTGCCCAGTCCATCAGCCAATACAATAATTGAGGAGTCGGGGGTACGGATAATTTCTACGGAATCCCCGCAGAGTTCCTCCCCCTTTTTATTCAGCTGTGAATATCCTATATCCAGTTGAAATAACATTACAGCCTTATCCTTTCCATTATTCTTTCATCAGCTTGATTAACTGGTTGAGAAGGATTTTGGTTTCCGCGGTGGTTTCCCCCAGCAGGCCCGCTATTTCCTGGGCAACTGTCATTTGTTTCTTAATTACTTCCTGGGCCCGGTCAATAGTCTGGGTTTTTACATTTAAAAGCTCGTCCTGTTGGGTTACTTCTTTGGTGATGTCGGAAAATATGCCTACCACCATATTTTCCAGCGGGAAAATAATCTGGCGTGTGATAATCCCGTTTCCCAGACTGCGGAAATCAGCCACCACAGCTTTCTTTTCTTTTAAAACGAGCTTGAACTCTTTAGGATCAATTAACCGGTCGAGGTGCTGGCCGATTATCTGCTTACTTTGGGGATTAAACATTTTTACAGCTGCCGGGTTGATTTCAGTTACAATCAGGTCTTCATTGGCAATAACAACAGCATTGGGCATAGCGATAAGGACCTGGTTGGATATTGATTCAGCCCGTTTTCTCATATAGGGAATACACATCTGAGGTTCGGCGTGGCCTCTGAAGACAGCCACGGCCTTTTCCCTGCAGGAACTGAAACCGCAGGCGCCGCAGTTTAGTTCATCCTGCGGTGTATACTTGCCGCTCTGGGCCAGGATGTTCTTAATCTGCTCTTCATTCGGAACAGGCAGATTAACTTTTCTGTTCTCAAACTCCCGGAGCAAATCCGGAGTCGGCAGTGACGGCTTTTGTCCGGATTCAGACTTTTCAGTTGTTTTCAATTTATTGCGGGAGTAAAAATCGAGTAATTTTTGTTTTTTTGAGTAAATATCATTTTCGGTAACCCCATAAGGGCCGCCGAGACACCCGCCGCTGCAGGCAAGCATCTCCACAAACATCGGCATTTGGCTTTTATTGAGATGACAGAAATTTTTAAGCAGGTCCATACAGTTTTGCAGCCCGGTTACTGTTTGCACACTGCCGTCCATGAGGTCGGTGCTGAGAGACGATGTCAGCAGTTGGCCCCCTTCTGCGGGAAACAGGTTTGCATCCCCCGGTATATAACCGTCGAACTCCTCGCTTACAGTTTCATTTAAATCAATGTTTTCCTCTTCAAACCAGTCCCATAATTCCCTAAATCCCAGGGCATAGTCAACCGCGCCCTTCACCTTGTCAGATACGATCTCGCCTTTTTTGGCAATGCAGGGTCCGATAAATACCACTACGCAGCCGGGATATTGCTTTTTCAACAGCCTCCCGTGGGCAATTATAGGGGAAACCAAAGGAGATAAATATGGGAGCAGATGCGTGTAATGCTGTTCAATAAGGTTGACCACAGCCGGGCAGGCGCTCGAAATTTCAGGCGACGGCGCTTTTATTTTGTGATGTTCATTTGAGATTAACTCCGCTCCAACTGAAGTCAGCCCGACGCGGGAGAAGCCCATCTTTCTCAGCAGGCCAGGGAATGCCAGGGGCCGGGGCAGCGGCAGGTGGACCGGATAAGAGGGTGCGATGCTGGCAATAACTGTTATGGATTTATCTGCAAGCAGGTTTTTTATCTCTGCAAGATCGTTTTTAACCACCTTTGCCTTTTGTGGACAAATTACCGTGCAGTGGCCGCACTGCACACAGATTTCCTCAATAACTGTGGCGTGAGTCTGAATATTATAGGGGCCGGAGTTGATACAAATTGCTTTAAGAGGGCATGAACGGACACATTTGTAACAGTCGCGGCATTTTGCGTCATTTGTTTTAATTAAAAGCATTCCGGATCCTCCTTTATAACCGGCAAAATTTCTTTTTCAAAAAGTTCCTCAATGTCTTTCGGGCCAATCCCTGTGAAGAATTTCTCTCCAATCCTGACCGTTACACCGCTGGTGCACTTTTCATGGCAAAAACCGCCTTTTATCAGCACCTTGTCATCCATTTGAAATTCGGATATCAGTTTTTCAATTTCAGCTATTACTTTTTTTGAGCCGCGCAAAA
>CAZPXL010000231.1:0-3544 GCA_964591005.1 uncultured Eubacteriales bacterium | reverse complement strand
TGGCCTATTTCCTCCTCGGCCTTTTCCAGGGTGCTGCTAAAAGGCCGGTAAAAGTTTTCCAGGACCTGGACCCAGTTCTGCTCCCCTTCTTCAATTTTATCCAGCTTTTCTTCCATCCCTGCCGTAAATTCGACATCGATTATATCATGAAAGTGATTTTTCAGCATGGAGACAACAATATCACCCAGTTCGGTCGGGTAAAACTGCTTGTTTTCCCTCACAACATAGGCCCGCTTGATAATCGTTTCGATAATGGGCGCGTATGTGCTGGGCCTGCCTATGCCCTTTTCTTCCAGAATCTTGACCAGGGTAGCCTCTGTGTAACGGGGCGGAGGCTGGGTAAAATTTTGTTTCGGGGTAAGGGAGCGGGCTTCAACTTCCTCGCCTTCCTTCAACTCCGGCAGCAGCCCCTCCTCTTCCTTCTCGCCGTTGTCCAGGCTTTCCGTGTAAACTTTCATGAATCCGGGGAATACGATTATTGAGCCGGTGGCGCGGAAAGTGTATACACCGGCACTGATATCCACGCTGGTGGTGTCAAATACAGCCGGGCTCATCTGGCTGGCCAGAAAACGGGACCAGATCAGCTTGTACAGCTTGTATTGATCATTGGTCAGAAATCCTTTAATCTGATCCGGCTCCCTTTGAATCAAGGTCGGGCGGATTGCTTCATGGGCGTCCTGGATCTTGCCCTTACCCCCGGCAACGGTCTCCCGTCCGGCATACTGGGCGCCAAAGCGCTCTGCTATGTATTTTTGCGCCTCTTCCCTGGCAGAAGCGGAGACCCTGGTTGAGTCCGTCCGGATGTATGTTACCAGGCCGGAAGTCCCTTCCTTGCCCAGATCCAGACCCTCATACAGCTGCTGCGCCACCATCATCGTTTTTCTTGCGGTAAAATTCAGCTTGCGGTATGCTTCCTGCTGGAGCGTGCTGGTTGTAAAAGGCGGCGCCGGCCTGCGGGTTTTCTCCTTGCGGACTATTTTAGAAACCAGGTAATGAGAACCCTTGAGCTGATCCAGGACTTCCTGCATTTCCTTTTCGTTTTTTATATTTATATTTTTATTCTTGCATTTTAAAAGCCTGCCTTCAAACGGCGCCCGCCCGGTCTTGACAAACAATCCCGCCAGGATCCAGTACTCTTCCGGTTCAAAAGCCTGGATTTCCGCCTCCCGGTCGCATATAAGGCGCACCGCCACCGACTGTACCCGCCCGGCGCTCAGTCCTTTTTTTATTTTTCGCCAGAGCAGCGGGCTTAAGTTATAGCCCACCAGACGGTCCAGGATACGGCGGGCCTGTTGGGCGTTGACACGGTTAAAATCGATGGGACGCGGGTGCCGCGCGGCATTTTGGATGGCCTGCTTGGTAATTTCGTTGAATTCTATGCGGCAATTCTTATCGCCCGAGATCTCCAGCAGGTTCTGCAGGTGCCACGCGATCGCCTCTCCCTCACGGTCGGGGTCGGATGCGATCAGCACCTGATCTGCTTTTTTAACTGCGTTTTTCAGTTCCTTTATGATGTCACCCTTGCCGCGTATGGTGATATACTTTGGTTCAAAGCCTTCTTTGACATTGACGCCGAATTGGCTCTTCGGCAGGTCGCGGACGTGCCCCATGGAAGCCTTAACAACATATTTTTTCCCAAGGAACTTGCCGATCGTCTTGGCTTTCGCCGGTGACTCCACAATAACCAGTATTTTAGACAAAAAAACACCTCATTCTGTTTGCCCATCTTAAATTGCCATTTATTATTGCAACTTTTTTTTAATCTATCCATAAAGAAAAGTTTTTAGAACGGATTGAAGCCCGCGCGGACATATAATTTACCGGGCATCTGCCTTGTCAGACCTTTTATTTCCAGGTACATCAGCGCTGCCATTACTTTTTGCGGCGGGAACCCTGTCTTATCAATCAGTTCATCCAAAAGAACGGGCTCCAGCGACAGCAGGTTGTACAGCGCTTCTTCCTCCATGCTCATTTTGACTTTCCCGCCGGCGTTTTCTTCCGGGACGGGGAAGAGCTTTTCCAGGCCCATTTCATCAATGATATCGCCGGCGCCTTCAACAAGCCTGGCCCCCTGCCTGATTAACCTGTGCGGCCCGCGGCTCAAAGGGCTGACCACGTTTCCCGGCACGGCCATCACATCGCGGCCCTGCTCCAGCGCAAAGTCAGCCGTGATCAAAGCGCCGCTCTTATCGGCGGCCTCAACAACCACGGTTCCCAGCGAAAGGCCGCTGATAATCCTGTTGCGGGCCGGGAAATGCCAGGATTCGGGAGGTGTGCCCAGTGGGTACTCGCTGATAACAGCGCCGTTATCCACTATTTTATCCACGATCTTTTTGTTTTCTCTCGGGTAAACCACGTCCACACCGCAGCCCAGTACGGCGATTGTCCTGCCGCCTCCCGCCAGCGCGCCTTTATGGCCGGCCGTATCAATTCCCCTGGCCATGCCGCTTACCACTGTTATACCCAGCGCCGCCAGATCCTTGGCCAGTTTTTCCGCGACCAGGAGCCCGTACGGGGACGGTTTCCGCGACCCCACCACAGCCACAGCCAGCTTGTCCGAAGCCGTCAGCGACCCCTTGATAAAAATAACCGGGGGAGGGTTGAAAATCTGGCGGAGGTTCTCCGGGTAAATGGGATCGTCGTGGCAGATAAAGTCAACACCGGCACTCTGAAGTTTTGCCGCTTCTTTTGCGGGATCAAGCTCCGACCGTCGCCGGGCCAGGTCTTCCGGGCCTTCCTCGCCGCTCCGGGGCGCGCCGGCGAGCTCTTTGATATTGGCTTCCCAGGCTGCCCGCGGTGAACCGAAGTGCCTCAGCAGAGACCACAGTTTCTTGCCCTGCTCCGGCAGCAGGCACTGCCACCCCAGCCAGTATAATCTGTCTTCCAACAACTTTCTCCCCTCAGAACTCTTTTAATCCCATTCTTTTCGGGGCTAAAGCAAAATCTTCCTGCATGCTGGCAAAAATTTCTTTTTAAAGCCTTTTTATATCTTTCGTCAATAGGTAGGCCTGAATTTAGGCATTAATAAATTATAACCGCTTATTTATCAAACTATGGAGCTTTTCTACAGGCTGCCGCCAGCAATCACGTCCAGCAGCCTGTCAAGAGACTGACTTTTTTTAAGAACTCCTTCATATATATCGCCCATCCTGCCGAACCTGGCGAAGACAGTATTAATATTGTAATCACCCGGCCCAAAGCCGCCTTTTTCCACCTCCGGCCAGAGCAGCGGCGTTGATACGGGCGCCCCCGGACGGGGACGCAGGCTGTACTGAAAAGCCATGGTTTTCCCCCTGCCGTTCTGCAGGTAGTCAAGGTACACTTTCCCCGCTCTTTTGTCCACTTTTCTTTCCAAAGTGACCTTGTCCGGGTAAACTTTTTGTGCCAGCTCAGCCACATACTTCATGGCCCCGGTGACCTTCTGCCATGAATAAACCGGCTCCAGCGGGATGAAAAGGTGCAGCCCGCGGGATCCGGAAGTCTTGGGGTAACTTTCAATCCCGAATTCATCCAGGATGCGCTTTACCAGGAGCGCAATCTCCAG
>CAZPXL010000230.1:0-3546 GCA_964591005.1 uncultured Eubacteriales bacterium | reverse complement strand
TTATTGTGTTTTACAGCGCCGTCTCCCTGCCAGAATACGCAGCCGGTCGTTTATTCCGTCACAGTGGACGATACCGTGACAGCCGGCACGGCCAGAAATATACAAAGAGGGCTGCGCATGGCGGAGAGGGACCAGGCTGACGCTGTCTTAATAATACTGAATACTCCGGGAGGGCTGGTCACGGCTACCCTGGATATTTTACAGGCCATGTCCGCGTCAAACCTGCCCGTCATAACTTACGTGTACCCCCAGGGCGCGATTGCGGCCTCAGCCGGTACATTTATCCTGATCAACGGCCACATCGCGGCCATGTCTCCCGCCACCACCTGCGGGGCCGCCATGCCGGTGAACATGGCCTCCCCCGGCGAGTCTCCCCAGGCGGCGGACCAGAAAACTATAAATTTTTTAGCCGGCCATATGAAAAGCATTGCGGTAGAAAGAGGACGCCCGGCAGACCTGGCAGAGAAATTTGTCACGGAAAACCTGTCCCTGAACAACAGCGAAGCCCTCGATCAGGGGGTGGTGGATATAATCGCCGCCGACAGGGCCGAATTGCTGAATAAAGTTGACGGCATGACTGTCAGGACCAGTGCCGGCGACAGGCGCCTGGTTACCTCGGAAGCCAGGATTACTGAACTCCCCTTAACTGTTAACGAACAACTGGTCCACCTTGTCAGCAACCCCACTTTTGCCATGATATTACTGATGATCGGCATTTATGGACTGATTATTGGGTTCTATTCGCCCGGGTTTCTCCTGCCGGAGATCGCGGGTTCAATAAGCCTTATACTGGGCCTGGCCGGAATGGGGCTGTTCCGCGGTAACCTGGCGGCGGTATTTTTAATCCTGCTGGGGGCCGGTCTTCTGGTGGCGGAATTTTTTACTCCGACCTACGGTGTGCTGGGTGTTGGAGGTCTGGTAAGCATTGTCCTGGGTATTATGTTTTTCCCCGTGGAGCCCCTGATGCCGGCCGCCTGGTTTTCCGCTTTCAAGCTCCTGGCGCTGGGGGTGGGGGTTGTAGGCGCTGTCCTCATGTCAACAATCATTATGGGCGCGTCCCGCATTCGCAGGTACCGGCCGGTGCACGGGGAAGACGAATTTAAAAACACATCCGCTTACGTTGTTAAAGAACTTAATCCCGGCGGCATGATCAGAATAAAAGGGGAAATGTGGCAGGCAGTTTCAAAAAATGGACATACTATTGGAGAAGGCGAAAGAGTAAAAGTGCTTGACCGTCAGGGAATGATTCTTATTGTAGTTTCTGCGGAAAATAATGGTGATACAGGCACAATAAAGAAGGAGGAAAATTAATGTATTACCTGTTTTCAGTAATAATCCTGGCCGTTATAGTTTTCTCTCTTATCAGTTCCGCGGTAAAAATCCTTCCCGAGTATGAAAGAGCGGTGTTGTTCAGGCTGGGCAGGCTTGTTAATGTGAGAGGACCCGGCATTATATTTATCATCCCGTTCATCGACAGGATCATCCGGGTTTCCCTGCGGGTGATAGTTTTCGACGTGCCGCCCCAGGAGGTTATTACCCGGGACAACGTCGCATGCAAAGTAAACGCGGTCCTTTATTACAGAATTGTGTCGGCAGACAAGGCGGTAGTCAATGTCGAGAACGTCCACGCGGCGACAAACCAGTACGCCCAGACCACCCTCAGGAGCGTTGTGGGCACGGCTGAGCTTGACGAACTGCTGTCACAGCGTGAGAAGCTGAACCAGACAGTCCAGAAAATTGTCGATGAGGCTACCGACCCATGGGGAATTAAAGTGATAGCGGTGGAAATCAAGGACGTGGTCCTGCCCTCAGAAATGACCAGGGCCATCGCCCGCCAGGCCGAGGCCGAAAGAGGCAGGCGGGCGGCAATCATCCAGGCGGAAGGGGAACGCCAGGCGGCCGAGCAGCTGGCCCAGGCATCTGAAGTATTAACCGGCGTAAAAGGCGGGTTGACCCTGAGGATGCTCCGCTCCCTTTCAGAGGTCGCAAACGGAACAAATACAACAGTTTTGTTCCCCCTGCCCATGGAATTAAGAAAACTGCTGCCGGGCCCGGAGTAAACGCTGCATCCGCAGGTACAGCTCCTGCATAAATGCAAAACCAGCGGGAAAATAATAGTAAAAATATCTTTCCTTAAGGAGGGGCTTAGAAAAGTGTTTAAACACGAGAAAAATTTATTGGAAATGGTAAGGGTTGAAAAACCAAACCCCACCTACGCGTCAATGCTGAGCGAACAACTGGGAGGACCCCAGGGTGAGCTGAAGGCAGCCATGCAGTATATTTCCCAGAGCTTCCGCATTAAAGACCCGGAAATCAAAGACCTTTTTATGGATATTGCCGCTGAGGAATTAAGCCACATGGAGATGGTGGCCACAGCGGTTAACCTGTTAAACGGGCATGAAGTGGACACCCCGGCGGTGCAGTCCGGCCATATCGAGAGCCAGGTCTTAACCGGGCTGAGCCCATACCTGGCCAACGCCTCCGGATTTCCCTGGACGGCCGCTTATGTTAACGTCACCGGAGATCTGCCTGCGGACCTGCTTTCCAACATAGCGGCCGAGCAGAGAGCGAAGGTAGTCTATGAATACCTGCACAGGCAGATTAACGATAAACATGTCAGGCAGATGATTGACTTCCTGTTAAATCGTGAAGAAGCGCACAACACCCTGTTCCGGCAGGCATTTACCAGGATTCAGGACAGCGGTTCCCAGAGGGACTGGGGAGTGGATCAGGATGCCAGGCTCTACTTTGACCTTTCTACCCCGGGCAAATATTTTGATATAAATAACCCACAGGCCCCCTCTTTCAAAAATCCTGATCTTACCAGCAGTCACCCTCAAGAACCCTCTTTCAACAACCCTGATCTTACAAGTCATTAACGAAGGGTTATCAGGAGGCGAATTATTAGCAATATTGTAGCCTGTCGCGGTGATATTTTACCGCGATTTGTTTTCTTGCGAAGCCGCGCCATAAAGGGTATCGCCCACCAATGGGTGCCCGATCAAGATGTTTCTGTCAATAACCTCTGGCATGTCAAGCTTAATAGGGTTTATAATAGATTAGGAATACAAGTGAGGTGTCTTGCATGCCCGGTAATGATAAAATTATTTCGATTAGACAAAAGATGATTGACCGCATATTTGCCGAAGAAGATCTTCTGCAAAACCTGTCTCACCACTATGGCGCCGATGTGGAAACGGTGAAGACCTGGATAACCGATCTTTACAGCGACGATATGCTCCGCAGCATCATTACAGGAATGGACAGGCTGGAAAAAGCGAAAGAAGAATTGGAGAAACAAGGTCTGCTTTCGCCCCCGCCGTCAAAATAAAAAGGGCCTTTAAAAGGCCCTCGAGGTTAACTTTAAAGAATGTCAGTCTAAAGTCCCATGTCTCACTCTTCACGTTCATTACAACCTGTCTTTGTGTATTACGATGCTGCCTCCTCCTAGTTCCGTTAACGGCCCGGCACCGTCCTCCGCTCCCGCCTGGCTGTCGTATATTACCTCTTCAGTTGCCGCATCCCAAATCTTTATCCCGAACTTAT
>CAZPXL010000229.1:0-3557 GCA_964591005.1 uncultured Eubacteriales bacterium | reverse complement strand
CTGGTCAGGTGGGGCACCAGGCCGGAGCAGCGCACACTGGTGGGAACCCTGGAGGACATACCCCGGAAGGCGGAGGCGGCAGGGTTTAAAAATCCCGCCCTGATCATTGTCGGGGAGGTTGTGTCGCTGCGCGACAAACTGAACTGGTATGAAAAAAAGCCTCTCTTTGGGAAAAGAGTGTTGGTGACACGATCGCGGGAACAGGCCAGTGTTTTGTCGGAAGCGCTGGAAGCACTTGGAGCGGAACCGCTGGAGTTTCCCACTATCGGTGTGGCTGAACCCGAAAATTATGCGCCGCTGGACCAGGCTGTAAGTAATCTCGGCAGTTACAAGTGGGTAATATTCACCAGTGTCAATGGAGTGGATTATTTTTTCAAAAGGCTGCGTTATCACCGCAAGGATATCCGTGAGCTGGCAGGGTCCAAAATCTGCGCTATCGGGCCCAAAACCAGGGAAGCCCTGGAAGAATACGGCTTGATTGTTGATTATGTTCCTGTTGAATTTCGCGCCGAGGAAATACTGAAAATGCTGCAGGGGAAAATTGCGGTGGGAGACAGGGTGCTGCTGCCGCGCGCGGACATTGCCAGAGTGCTGCTGCCCGAGGCGCTGACAGGGCTGGGCGCCCTGGTTGACGAAGTAACCGCGTACCGTACAGTATCAGGAGAGGGCCAGGGCGAACGTATCGTGGAAATGCTGAGTAAAGGTGAAATACATGTAATAACATTTACCAGCTCTTCTACAGTGAGGAACTTCGTTAATATGCTTGGCGTCACTGATTTTGACAACCTGCTGGCGGATGCGACCGTAGCCTGCATCGGGCCTGTCACAGCAGATACAGCCCGGGACATGGGCGTCAGGGTGGACCTGGTGGCGGAAGAATACACGATCGAAGGGCTGGTAAGTTCCATATTATATTATTTTAAAAGTAAGAATAAAGAGATGTGAAAATTGCAGGTGCGGCTTCAGCCGCACATCTTGAGCTGATATAAATTCTTACCGAGCATCAATCAATGGCCGCGAAATGTCTCCCGGTTTAAATAGCGGGTTAAAACCCGCACTGCAATGGAATGCATGATATACTAAGCTTACGCCACATGTACTAAGGACAATAAGCGAAGCGGTCTCAACGCTATTGGCTAACCTGATATATCATCTTCAAATGAAGGGGTGAGATAGAATGATCAGTGTGACCAAATTGTTATGCGATACAGAATACTTTGGCGATTCGCTGCGCTACAGCAAGAGTTCTAAGGGGCAGACCGACGGCGCGTCGGAGGGACATGGCCCGGTTGTTGTCTGGAACAGCACCCGTACCTGCAACCTTAGATGCATCCACTGTTATTCAAACTCTGAGTCAAAAAAATACGAGGGGGAACTCGACACCGGGGAAGCGCTTCGTTTTATCGATCACCTGGCAGAATTCAAGGTGCCGGTAATTCTTTTTTCCGGCGGGGAACCGCTGCTGCGGGAAGATCTGATGACCCTGGCGGCTTACGCCAAAAACAAGGGTATCAGGTCCACCATTTCCACTAACGGGACCCTGTTGACCCGAGAGCTGACGGCTTCACTGAAAAATTTGGGAGTAGGCTATATCGGTGTCAGCCTGGACGGAATTGGCGATAACAACGACCGGTTCCGCGGGCGGGCGGGGGCCTTTACAGCTGCCCTGGCAGGGATAAGGAACTGCAGGGAAGTGGACCAGAGGGTCGGCCTTAGATTCACTATAAACAGGCATAATTACAATGAATTAAATGCCATTTTCGACCTTATTGAGGAGGAGCAGATTCCCAGGGTATGTTTTTATCACCTGGTCTATTCCGGCAGGGGCAGCAAGATGGTGGATGAGGATATAACCAGGGAGGAAGCACGACAGGCTTTGGATTTGATCATGGAACGCACCCTGGACTTTCACAGGCGAGGCATCCAAAAAGAAATACTGACTGTAGATAACCATGCTGACGGTGTTTATATTTACCTGAAGATGAAAGATAAAGATCCGGCCAGGGCCCGGCAGGTGTTGGAGCTCCTGCGGCTGAACGGGGGTAACCGGACCGGGATAGCTATAGGCGCTGTTGACTGGTACGGCAACGTGCACCCGGACCAGTTCACCCAGAACCATACCTTTGGCAACGTCAGGGAAAGGAAGTTCGGCGATATCTGGAGTGATACCTCACAACCGGTACTGGCCGGCCTGAAAAACCGCAAGCCCCTGTTGAAGGGCCGCTGTGCCGCCTGTAAATGGCTGGACGTCTGCAACGGGAATTTCAGGGCCAGGGCCGAGGCGGTGACAGGTGATTTCTGGGAGTCCGACCCCGCCTGCTACCTGACCGACGAGGAGATAGGGTTAAGTTAAAAACAATTTTCACAAGATTAACAGGATTTAGAGGATTAACAAGATTAAATAATTAAAATAAAATTAATATTATTAATGATTTTTTAAAATTCTTGTTAATATTGTATATGTCTTTTAAATTTATTATTAAATCTGTTAATCTTGATAATCTTGATAATCTTGTTAATCCTGTGATAAATACCTTGTTAATCATTGTGAAATTGTAACCTTGGAGGTGTGAGTATGCCTTTTCCGGAACAGCGGCCGAGAAGGCTCAGGATTAATGAAAATATTCGCCGCCTGGTGCGTGAGAACAGCCTTTCTGTTAATGACCTGGTGTATCCTGTCTTTGTCTGTCACGGCAGCGGACAGGCCTTACCCATAGATTCCATGCCCGGCATATACCGCTATTCTGTAGACAGGCTGCTCAGGGAACTGGAAGAGATAGTAAAATTAAAAATACCGGCCATACTTCCCTTTGGCATACCGGCCAAAAAAGACGGCGCCGGAACCGAGGCTTATGCTGAAAACGGTATTATCCAGCAGGCATTGAGGGCGGTTAAAAAAGAATACCCGGAGCTGACGGTTATCACCGATCTGTGCCTATGCGAGTACACGGATCACGGTCACTGCGGCATCATTCGAGACAATTATGTCATGAACGACCCTACCCTGGAGCTGCTGGCAAAGACGGCGGTGTCGCACGCCGCCGCCGGGGCTGACGTAATCGCTCCTTCGGATATGATGGACGGCAGGGTGGGCGCCATTCGCTCGGCTCTCGATAAAAGCGGGTATGTCAATATACCGATCATGGCTTATTCAGCCAAATATTGCTCGGCATTTTACGGGCCGTTCAGGGATGCAGCTGATTCCGCGCCCAAATTTGGGGACAGGAGATCTTACCAGATGGATCCGGCCAATTCGGACGAGGCGATGCGTGAAGTATGGCTTGATATTGAAGAGGGAGCCGATATTGTCATGGTCAAGCCCGCCCTGGCCTACATGGATATTATCAGGCGGGTCAGGGATGAGTTCGGCTGCCCGGTGGCTGCCTACAATGTCAGCGGGGAATACAGCATGCTAAAGGCAGCCGCGGGGAACGGCTGGGTTGATGAAAAACGCATTGTGATGGAGATCCTGACCGGCATCAAGCGAGCAGGCGCTGATATCGTGATTACCTACCACGCCAGGGAAGCAGCCAGGTGGCTTAGAGAAGAGTCGTGAG
>CAZPXL010000228.1:0-3565 GCA_964591005.1 uncultured Eubacteriales bacterium | reverse complement strand
TGTACCTTTCTGTGATCACCGCCTCGTGGAATATGTCTGGAACATCCCGTGGGAAATGAAAAGCTGTGATTATATGGCAAAGGGCATTCTGCGAAGGGCGCTGTCAGGGCTGCTTCCCACAGATGTGCTGACCAGGAAAAAAAGCCCCTTCCCCAAGACGCACAGCCCGGAATACCTTGACTCTGTGCGCGACCGGATCCTCGGCATACTCGAGGATCCCGGCTCGCCCCTGCTCCCCCTGATCAACAATGGCGCTGTTCGCAACCTGGCGGAGTCAGGCGGCGTGGAATTTGACCGGCCCTGGTTCGGCCAGCTGATGAGGGGACCCCAGTTTCTCGCCTACCTGATACAGGTTGATGTCTGGCTGCGCCATTACCGTGTGGTTATCAGGTGAAACGCTGATCTCTATATCTGAAGCTCTCGCTAAAAGAGAGCTTTTTTTATAGCAGAATGATTAAAGAAGATACGAATGCGAGCAAATCTGCTTTAAAGGGGGAAACTACCATAAATAATGGCTTTGGTGTATAATTTTAATGTTTGATAGAAGATTATATGTGTTGGGGTGAGGCATTCTTGCTTAGAATAGCAATAGGTCAAATGGAGGTTATTCCCGGCAGGCCTGATTTAAACAGCAGGAAGATGCTGGGCATGATCGGTGAGGCGCGCATGAAAGACGCGCAGATTGTGATATTCCCGGAAATGGCAGTGCCTGGTTATCTGCTTGGCGACACATGGGAACAGCGGGCTTTTCTGAGGGATTGCGAGAACTTCGGTCGTGAAATAGTGAAAGCATCTGATGGAATATGTGTGCTTTTCGGCAATGTTGGAGTGGACTGGGATAAAATCGGTGATGACGGCAGGGTGCGCAAGTTCAATGCCTTCTATATAGCGCAGAACGGCAGGCTGTGCGGTGGTGACAACTTCCCGTATCCCTTCAGGATAAAAGCACTAAACCCGAATTACCGCGAGTTTGATGACACGCGCCATTTTTACAGCCTGCGCAAACTGGCCGGCGAAATGGGGGTCGGGGTGGAGGAACTGCTCAGCCCGGTTAATATAGAGATAGCAGGAAAGACGTTAAAACTGGGCTGTATCCTTTGTGAGGACGGCTGGAGCGAGGAGTATGCCGTTAAGCCGATTTCATTGATTAATAAAAAAGGCCCTATTAATCTTTTTATTAATATATCTACCTCGCCTTTCACAAGGGGTAAGAACAACAAGCGGAACAGGGTCTTTTCCAGACAGGTTATAGAAACGGGAGTGCCCCTTATTTATGTCAATAATGTCGGGATCCAGAATAACGGTAAAACGGTCTATACCTTTGACGGGTACAGTACGGTGTATGACAAGTCTGGTAAAATCATAGACTACTGCCCGTCGTTTGCTGAGGAAATGAAGGTTGTTGAGATGGACCCGGGCGGGGGCTTTACAGGTCAGCCCCCTGTTGAAGTGCCGGATGACTGGGGTATTGACAGTATATATAAAGCCCTTCACTATGGGATCAGCAAATTTCTGGACTTAACAGGTATTAATAAAGTGGTTATAGGTGTTTCAGGTGGGATCGATTCGGCGGTGAGCGCCTGCCTGTACAACAAAGTGCTTGCTCCGGAGCAGGTTTTGCTGATAAACATGCCTAGTATTTACAACTCTCAAACAACAAAAGATCTGTCAACCAGGCTGGCGCATAACCTGGGGTGCCTTTACACCATTATGCCTGTTCAGGATGTGTTTGAATATACTGTCAGGCAGCTCAGCGAGACCCCGATTCAAAACCTCGGGGACGGCAGCCGGTTTAACCTGCCCGTTTCTTCGTTTGTAAAGGAGAACATCCAGGCCCGTGACCGCTCGGCCAGAATTCTCGCCGGGGCGGCCGCGGCTTTCGGCGGCGGGTTTACCTGCAACGGCAACAAGAGCGAAATGACAGTCGGTTATGCAACGCTGTACGGCGACCTGGCCGGTTTCCTGGCGGCGCTGGCAGATCTGTGGAAACACCAGGTTTATGAGCTGGCTGAATATTTAAATGACCATATCTACCGCCGGGAAGTAATTCCCCGGGAAATAATAGACCTTGTTCCCAGCGCTGAACTTTCCTTCGATCAGGATGTCGATCAGGGGAAAGGCGATCCGCTGGTATATCCCTACCACGACTACCTTTTCCGGGCGTTTATGGAGCAGTGGAACAGGTCAACCCCGGAAGATATTCTTACCTGGTACGCCGAGGGCTGTCTGGAAGAAAAGATCGGCTGCCGGGCAGGCCTGGTGAAGCAGCTTTTCCCCGGTCCCGTTGAGTTTATTGAAGACCTGGAAAGATGGTGGAAGCTCTATCTCGGTATGGGCGTTGCAAAAAGAATACAGGCGCCGCCGGTTCTGGCAGTGAGCAGAAGGGCCTATGGATTTGATCACCGGGAAGCGCAAAATGCGGTGCACTTTACTGATAATTACCTTAAATTAAAAAAAGAAATCAGTAAACCCATTTAAAATATTAGATTAAAACATAAAGTTAAATTTATAAAAAAGCAAACTAATTTTAGTTAATTACAAAACATATAGTTGGATAAAACTGATAATTTTATCCAGCTATGCATTTATAATAATAATTAATAAGTCCAATCTGTTTTAATAAAATATTTTTTAATTTTAGAAGGATATATTCCATCGTTATCGAATGTAGAATAGAACAACTATTCTAAATATGTGGTGAAATACATATAATATTAACTCGCTAAATGGTTTACTGAAAAAAGTAAAAATAGACTTAAAATACGTGTTGGGCAAAACCGGCGAGTGCCGGTGACGCAAAGCCATGAGTCTAAGGCGGCACTCTGCCGGTTATGACTGCCAGGCCGCAAGGATATTGACTTGCTGGGGTGGGCAAAGTCGTTGCGACTTGTGCCCCATTTTTTCTCTTTAGCGTTTGTATGTGGTTGCCCACAAATAAATACCTAAGTTCTCCGAGCCTTGTAAACCTAATCTATATGTACGGTTGCATGGCCGTCAGGGTGCATCCGGGAAACCGGTGCGCCTTCCATTGCGAAAAGGAGGGCAGAGCTAGCTTAAAGCGCTAACTTTGTCCTTTTTTTGTTAGGTCCTAAAGACATTATGCGTCATTCAGTTAAATAAAAATAAATGTAATATATTTACCTGTTTACAGGTGATGCACATGACATATTCAGGGGGTGGTTTAAGCCGTTTTTTAGGATTTATGACGATAAGGAGGTGGGCTGTCTAAAAAAAACAGGTAATTATCTTTTGAGGTAAGAGGCAAGTTGGTTTAGGTTAGCTAAAAGAGACTTAAGGCAATTCATTTTAAAATTATGTATAGTAGAGGGGGTTTATACAAATATGGCCAATCCTCCAGTAATGACAGTGTGTTTGGCTGGAAACGCCGGCAAATACAAAATGGGTTTGCCGATCGGACAACTTTTACTGCGTGGTTTTATGTCAGGAGTATATATTGCGGTGGGCGCCGCGCTGTGCACCGTCTGCGGCACAGAAGTGGCTAAATTTCTTGGTGCAGGTATTGCTAAATTAATCGGGGGCGCCGTGTTCCCGGTAGGCTTAATTT
>CAZPXL010000227.1:0-3573 GCA_964591005.1 uncultured Eubacteriales bacterium | reverse complement strand
ACTCGGACGAGGTGGTGGACCCGGTGACATTGTTCAAGCCGGTGGAAAAAAAGTGCTTCATCTCAAAAACACCCTGAGGGGTCTGTATATATTTGTTGGAGGTGGCCCTGCTGATCGTGGACTCGTGCAGGCCGACTTTCTCCGCGACGTTTTTCAGGTTGAGCGGTTTCAAATATTTGATGCCCTTGTCCAAAAAATCCCTCTGCATTTCCACCAGGCAGTGCGCTACCTTGTACAGGGTCAGCCTTCGCTGTTCAATACTCCTGATCAGCCAGGCCGCCGCGTTCAGCTTGCTCTCAACAAAACGTCGGGTCTGCGAGTCGCAGCTTTTTTCTTTGGACAGTACGGAGCGGTAAGTGGAGTTAATCGTTATCCTTGGCGCGATCACATCATTGACAAGAATCACATACTCGCCTTCCACCTTTTCCAGAATGATGTCCGGGATGATATAGCGGTTGTCGTTGGGATTAGAAAAATTGCGGCCCGGTTTGGGATCCAGCGTCTTTAAAATATCGGTGGCCTTCTGGACATCCTGCACCGTGGCGCCCAGTTCATGAGCTATCCTGCATATTTTACCCTTGGCCAGATCTTCCAGGTGGTTTTCAATTAATTTTTTAACAATACCATTTTTAATGCCCAGCGTATAATACTGGATCATCAGGCATTCTTCTAAATTTCTGGCGCCGACACCGGGCGGGTCAAAACTCTGGATTAAACTCAAAACTCCTGCCGCTTTACTTTCACTTACTTTAAACCGGGCGGCGACTTCTTCCAGCGATACCCGGATGTAACCCTTATCATCCATATTTCCAATTAGATATTCGGCGATTAAACGTTCCCCATTGCTGCAGGAACTCAAAAAAAGCTGGGAGAGGAGGTGTTCGGAGAGTGTGGGCGCCTGGGATAAAAAATTTTCATAACTGTACTCCGGCTGTTCCCAGCTCCTTTCCTGGCGGCTGAAGCCCAGGTCGCTGCTGTCCTGAAAATAAAGCTCCCAGTCCAGGTCATATTCCCTTTTCCCCTCTTCAGCCTCGGCAGGCTTACCCTTGTCTACAAGCTCAACATTTTTCTCCGCGTCATCATCACGCAGATCAAGGAGAGGGTTTTCCTGAAGCTGCTGCTCAATATACCTGGAAAGTTCGAGGGAAGAGAGCTGCAGCACGGTTATAGCCTGGCGCAGTTCCGGGGTCATGATTAACTTTTGCGTTTGTTCTATGTTCAGCCCATAACCAATTCGCACTGCAAAATTCACTCCTCAAGAAAAAGGGGGGATCCTGTTATAATTTATTCTCTGAAAAACGGGCATTTTCCTGCCACATATTTATTTATACCAGGATATTCGGCAGCCATTTGTTTCATTCACGCTTAAAAAATGCCATCGCCTACTTTAACACCTGTCTGACAAGCATAAGCCGCCGGAACATCACCAGGCCGCACGTGATGAAAACAGTTAAGATCAGGGCTGTCGTCAGGGCCGCAGGCTCCTGCCCGGAAGCAAAAAGATAGGGGTGGAGCCCGTAATAATAATCCATGATGTCGTTTAGGAGCATCCACATTCCCGTTATGTAACCGATCATCCTCTCAACCCGCAGGGTTCTTAAAAAGATAAAACCTTCGGCGGCCAGCCCCAGGTGTGAGGCCCATAGCATAATCTCGGTATATTCAATGTTTCCGTGCATGGCCCAGTATTGTGTAATAATCACAATGGCCCATATTCCGTACTTGATGGCCGCCGCAAAAGCAACCACCTGAAACAACCTTCTTAACGGGCTGTTTCCGCGGACCAGCAGCGCCAGGGCAAAAAGGGTGGATGAGAGGGGGCTGTCGGATACAAACAGCCAGAAGTGAAAAGGGGTAGCCGCGAGCTGCTCGTGGTACCAGTAATAACCGTACACGGAGCCCAGCACATTTATAATTACCAGTGGTATTGTGAATCGCTGCTGCCAGGGATCTGTCCGGAAATCCCGCCACAGTTTAAGTATCAATGCGCTCATCCTTTTCACACTGCGACAAGGGGACGGTTCCTCTGTCGCATTCTTGTATACAATAGTGCGACAAGAGAACCGTCCCCTTGTCGCAGTTCGTCCCCTTGTCGCAGTTTCACTTTATGATTTTTGCGGGAACCCCGGCCGCCAGCGCCCCCGGGGGTATATCCCGGTTGACCAGTGAACAAGCTCCCACCACGGCGCCGTCACCTATGCGCACCCCGGGCAGGATAGTGACATTGGAACCGATAAGCACATTAGCGCCTATTTCAACCGGTCCTTTGCAATAACACTCCACCCGGAACTCGTGGGTAAGGACAGTCGCGTTGTAACCGATAATGCTGTTGTCTCCGATAGAAATAAGCTGCGGGAAAAAAACATCAAACATGGCCATCAGCCCGATGGAGACGTCTCTGCCTACCTTCATGCCTAAGAAGCTGCGGCACAAGAAATTCTTGATACCAAAGAAGGGGAGGCAGCGGCACAGACTGATCACAAGGAAATTAAAAGCCACCATAGGGAGGCTCTTTATTTTAAAGGAATACCTCATCGAATTTTGGGGCCCTGGAGAGGGAAACTTTTGAATCCGCCTCATGACTTGTTACCCCTTATCTTTCCGGCAATCTCCTCAATTTTTCTCATACGGTGGTTGACCCCGGATTTTCCGAGGGGCGACTGCATTAATTTGCCCAGCTCCGCAAGGCACGCGTCGGGATATTTCACCCGGAGCTCCGCCGCTTCCCTGAGGGGTTCCGGAATCTTTTCCAGTCCTATGGTGTTCCTGATTAAATCAATATTCTCTATCTGGCGGACGGCGGCATTAACTGTCTTATTAAGATTGGCCGTTTCACAGTTGACCAGGCGGTTCACATTATTGCGCATATCTTTATAAATCCTGGCGTTTTCAAAATTGAGCAGGGCAGAGTGGGCTCCGATAATATTCAAAAAGCTGACTATGTGCTCGCTCTCTTTCAGGTAAACCAAGTTCATATTTTTGCGCTGGCTTGACTTGGCCGCCAGGTTGAACTTATTCATGAGATTGCCGATAGTTTCGGCAAACATTTTATTGTCTGTTATAATCTCCAGGTGGTAGTTGCCCTCGGGCCGGTTAACAGACCCCCCGCCGAGAAAAACCCCCCGCAGGTAGGCGCGCCGGCAGCATTCGCGCCGCAATAGTTCGCGGGGCGCCATATCCCTGAGCCGTCCGGCCCCGTCCAGCATGCCCAGTTGTTGGAGAATATCGTTGATTCCCTGCTGAAAAGGGATCCTTACCAGGTAGACGTAGTTCTTTTTCAGGCGTTTCTTTCTTTGTACCAGGACCTCCGTTTGCAGGCCAAAAAGGCTTTTTACAAGCGATAATATTTTTCTTGCCACAGCAGCGTTCTCAGTTGTAATGTGCAATGACAGCCGCTGGCCGCTGCTGATCTGGACACTGCCGTTCATCTTGATGAGGGCGGCCAGTTCGGCCAGGCGGCAGCAGGAACGCTGGCCCACCACGCGGGCTAATTCGTTTTTTGTTACTGCCGAAAAAGACAAACCGCTCCCCTCTTTCTTTTTGGCATATATTATACCACAAAAAAACGCCTCT
>CAZPXL010000226.1:0-3583 GCA_964591005.1 uncultured Eubacteriales bacterium | reverse complement strand
TAAAAAAGAGGTTTTCCCGGTTATAAGCCGGGAAAACCTCTAAAGAAGCTTGTCGCACCTTTGCTGGGCTTCTTTCAGCAGGGTTCCTGTTTTATAACAGAGGTCTTTAAGGCGTTTCTTTTCTTCGTGTCCCTGTGCTGGAAGATTATCCAGGACAGAACCCATTTCAACCATGCATTCCTGGGCGTTTCGGATGGAATTTTGAATTTCAGCTTTTATACCAGTGTCTACCAAGAAATTTCACCCCCCCGTTTAATTCATAATTAAAGTATTTTATGGGCGGGAGGTATTTATACGTTTTGTTTAAAGAAAGTTAAACCTAAGCACCGATGTTATTTACGGATCTCGAGAATCACCGGACCTTTAATTAATAAATTAACCCTGTCGCCTATTTTCAGGCCATTACCGATTTTCAGGGCGGCCTGGCCGGAATAGACCCCCGTTCCGGTCCGGAAAGTCAGTTCATAATAAGTGGGGAGGCGCTTGAGTCCTATACACGTGCCGGTAATATTACTGGTAGGAGTAAACACGGAAAATTTCAAGAACCTGTAACCCGCCAGTGACGCTATTACAAGAAGTGTTAATATACCGGCCAGCTTCATGTTTTCATTTTCAAGAATAGTTCCTGTAACCGATATCACTAAACCGGCCAAAACCGCTATCCCCGCCAGTTTCTGCAGCATGTATGGCTCCTCCTGTCGCAGGCGCATACAACATTTGATCAATGGCGCCTCTTCCCAAGTTGCTTATATACTTCTACAAAAATAGGGTTATTTCCTATCAAGAAATTTTTAATTTATCATGTTCAACACCAGGGATTAAATTGGACTCCTGCAATGTGCTTAAACCAGCCCGGTTATATGTTTGCATATGGATGATTAAACCATTATAATGGTTTTAATCTTTCAAAAAAGGCGGTTGCTTATTGAAGTCATATTTTATTATTACCTTTGGCTGCCAGATGAATGAACATGATTCGGAGATACTCGCTGGTATGCTTGAAGCCATCGGTTATACTCCCGCTGATTCGATCGATGCGGCGTCGATAGTCCTGCTTAATACCTGCTGTGTACGGGAAACCGCTGAAAATAAAGTGTTTTCACTTCTAGGGAGACTTCGCCGGCAAAAGCTTGGAAACCCGGACTTAATAATAGGCGTGTGCGGCTGTATGCCCCAGCAGGAAAATATGGCTGCCCGGATATCACAGCTTTTTACCCATGTTGATCTGATATTTGGCACCCATAATGCGCATCAGCTGCCTGAATTGCTTAATAAGGTCTCGGAAAGCAGGAAAACCGTACAGGAAATATGGGCTGAATCAGCTGGTATAAATGAAGGCCATCCTGTGAAAAGGAAAGAAGGTGTGCGTGCCTGGGTAACAATAACATACGGGTGTAATAATTTCTGCACATACTGCATTGTTCCGTTTGTCAGGGGGAGGGAGAGGAGCCGCAAAAAAGAAGCTATAGTATCTGAAGTAACCGGGCTGGCGGGCGAGGGCTATAAAGAGATAATGCTGCTGGGCCAGAACGTCAACTCTTACGGAAAAGACCTGGACGGAAAACCGGACTTCGCGTCATTGCTGCAGTGTCTGGAAGGAATAAGCGGGCTCGAAAGGATCCGTTACATGACCTCGCATCCCAGGGACTTTAACGAAAGGCTGATCGAGACCATAGCTGGTTCAAGAAAGGTCTGTGAACATTTTCACCTGCCGGTTCAGGCCGGCAGCAACCGGATTTTAAAAAAAATGAACAGGGGTTACACCAGGGAACACTATCTTGATTTAATTAAAAAGATAAAAGCACTTGTGCCTCAATCCAATATAACGACCGACATCATGGTCGGTTTCCCGGATGAAAATGAGGATGATTTCAATGACACCCTGGACCTTGTCAAACAGGCCCGATTTGACAGCGCTTACACTTTCATATACAATACCAGACCTGGAACGCCGGCCGCTGATATGGGCGGGCAGGTGCCTGAAAGGGTTAAAAAGGAGCGGATACAGGCGTTAATCAAATTGCAGAATAAAATCAGTTTGGAGAGAAACACCGAGGAGATCGGCAGGATCCAGGAGGTCCTGGTGGAAGGGGAAAGCAGGAAAGAACGCGGCCTTCAACTGGGCAGGAACAGGGGCAATAAAATAGTAATATTTCCTGGCTGCGGAGACTTAAAAGGTGAAATAGTCAAGGTGAGAATAACCGGAGCCCACCTGGCTCAACTCTCGGGACAAATTGTGGATATTTGAGATGCTTGAAACGGTATGTTCAAAATAATAAAAAAGCAGGGGGTTGGAATAATGTCAATTATTGAAAAAACCAGGGAGCTGGCTAAGGCGCTTGCCGAATCAAAGGAACTGAACACTATGAGAGAAGCGGAAAAGGTGATGATGGAAAACCAGGAAGCCAGGGATTCCATTGCAAAGTTTGACGAAAAGCAAAGGGCTTATCAGGTAATCCAGGCCCAGGGTGCACAGCTGACTGAAGGCCAGGTTAAGGAACTCGAGGATCTTGAGTTTAAAATGCTTAACAACCCTTACGTTTATAATTTTTTTAAAGCGCAGCAGGAGTTTCAAGGAGTCCTGGAGTCCATTAATAATATTATAGGAGAGGCGATAGGAATTAATCAGGGCTGCGGCGACGAATCCTGCGGCTGCAGCGACCGGTCTTGTGGCTGTGACGGCAACTGCGGCTAGAAAACCAGCAATCGGGGACATTCCTCGGCATGCAGGAATGCTTGTAAGAGAGGTGTGTCCCCATTCCGCTGTCATTGTATGTTTTTTAAGACACAAGTCTGCTGACACATGCGTAATACCCTGCGTACCGCGCGGGGTTTTTCTTTTGGTTTAGAATGCCATATGTTATAATGTTCACCAGGAGGGATCCCGGTGAGTTTTACTCCAATGATCAGGCAATATCTAGACATTAAAAAACAATATCCGGACGCCATCCTTTTTTTTCGGCTGGGCGATTTTTATGAGATGTTTTTCGATGACGCCTTGACAGCGTCAAAAGAGTTGGAGATAACTCTTACCGGCAGGGACGGGGGGCTTAAGGAACGCGTGCCCATGTGCGGTGTGCCGTATCACGCGGCTGACGGTTATATCGCCAAGCTCATCAGCCGGGGCCGCCATGTGGCGATTTGCGAACAGGTGGAGGACCCGGCGGCGGCAAAAGGCATAGTCAGGCGGGAAGTAACCAGGGTAATAACGCCCGGGACAGTAATGGACGGCAATCTCCTGGAAGAAAGGAGAAACAATTACCTGGCCTGCGCAGCACGCGGTGAAAATGGTTACGGCCTTGCCGTCACTGACGTGACTACCGGGACTTTTATGGTAAGCTCTCTTACCGGACAAAAAGCAGGCATGGAGCTCGCAGACGAACTAAACAGGTTAATGCCGGCGGAACTGGTTGTCCCGCTTTCGTTAGTGCAAAGCATTTTAGATGATTTCAGATTTAAAGGCAGGTTTCTTGTAAGCGGCTACAGAGACGAGGCTTTTCATTTGGATGCCGCGGAGAGGGCGCTGGCAGAGCAGTTTGGACCAGGCGCTTTTTCCCAAACAAAAATTGCCGATCCGGTAATT
>CAZPXL010000225.1:0-3586 GCA_964591005.1 uncultured Eubacteriales bacterium | reverse complement strand
CATCGCCCCGGATCTCAACGATCGTTGCCACCACTTTATATTTGTACATTTTACCTCCCAAAAGAAATTCAATTAGCATGAAAAATCAGTCACATATATTCTAATAAAATATCAAAAATTTTTAAAGTACAAATTCATCCTGCAAAGCCCACAATATTGAAACCTGCTGCTCCATTGCGCAGCGTCGAAACAAAGGAATGGGGAACACTTTGAACAGATGAATGGGGACACACCTCTATTTGGAGCTTGGCTCATGGGCCGAGGAATGTCCCCGATCTAAGCGACTATGAATGATCTTTTAAGTCCTGAATATAATATAGGCATGAGCAAACACAGAAGCCATGTGGACAGGAAACGCAATGAATACGGCAACGCGGTGACAAAAATGCGCCTCAGCAAGATGGAGCGCATGAATAAATCCGCGCCGTTGGTACAATACAACATGGAAAGCTTCACAGGGAAATTTGAAATTTACGATCCTAACAAGAAAAAAGGCCGGAGAACCGACATGTATATTTGAGACGTGAGGGGTCATTCATTTTTCAGCAGGCTCTCGGTCACATATATCAGCCTTTTGATGTCCCCGTCGAAGGGATCAAGGTCCAGTGCCTTCTCATAGCAAAATTTTGCTTCAAAGTACCTTCCCAGCTTTAAGTTCGCATTGCCCATCATTTTCAGGTAAAGAGGTTTGGCCTGGTGTTTCGAGGCCTGGCTGAAACACTCCAGTGCCTCTTCATACTGAGCAAGCTGGTAGTAAGCCATCCCTTTCCAGTGCAGCGACTGGTCGTCCAAAGACGTTTTATCCAGGTTGGTTATCGCTCCCCTGTAATCTTCCTGGTTATAACAAACAAGCCCTGAATAAAAGTACACAACGTCAGCGCTTCCGCCTAATTTCTTGTACCTGGCCAGGCTTTTTTTAGCCCTGTCAAAACTGCGGACATTAAGGTAACATATGGCAAGATCAAGATAGACCTGCTTTTCTTTGGGATAGCTTGGTATGTAGCTGTTGAAACAGGCAATCGCGTCCTCAACCTGTCCCAGCCCGTATAATGACTTTCCGATCCAGTAATGAGAACGGTATAATTCTTCCCTGCTTTTGGTTTCAGCAAATATTAATTTGAATGTTTTTAACGCTTCATTAAAATCTTCTAAAAAAAAGTAACATTTGCCCATATAAAACATTATTTCATTATCCCGGGGCGATACCAGGAAATCACTCAGCGCTTCACTGTAACGGCCTAAGTGGAAAAAACATTTGCCTCTCAAATGCAAAAAAATATCATACAACGACTGCGGTTTGATTTTTTCTAAAATATCCAGGCAGTCCTCATAATTGCCATTCTTTTCGTAAATCCCGGCTATTTTTAATTGTACTGCTTCCGCCGCCTCCAGGTTGCCCAGTTCTTTTTCAATTTCGGCCAGTCTAATGTGGGCGTTAATATTATCGGGTTCTGACTCTGTCAGACGCTTTAAAATTTTCTCCGCTCTTAACATATCCCCCTGATAATACAGGCGGATTGCCTCCTCCATTTCATTCACGCGCAATATACCCCCCAGACAAACCATTTGAGAAAAAACATAAGCAGCAGCCCCACGGATCCGGCACTCCTGTTAATCGTATTAAACTCTCTCTGTTTCCAGAATCTCAAGGAAATACGGGACTAAATTGGGATCAAACTGGGTTCCCGCGCACCTTTTTATCTCCTCAACAGCTTCCTCATGGGTTAAGGCTGCACGGTAGGGACGGTCGCTGGTCATCGCGTCATAAGCGTCCGCTATAGACAAAATGCGGCATTCCAGCGGGATATCTTCTCCTTTAAGCCCCAGGGGATATCCTTTCCCATTCCACCACTCATGGTGTTTATGGATCCATTCGCCGATATCCATCAGCACCGAAGCCGACTGGGAGATATGATAGCCGATTTCACAATGCTGTCTCATTATACCGGTCTCTTCAGGTGTCAGGGGACCCGGTTTAAAAAGAACACGGTCCGGTATACCCATCTTGCCCACGTCGTGAAATTTGGCCAGCAACCGCAGATCGTCAATGTTTTTATTGCTGATGCCGATTCTATTGGCCATAGATTCGACCAGCCTCTGCAACCTGTCCGCATTGCCCTCAGTAATAAAGTCTCTTGCCGCCAGCGCATCCATGAGAGTTTTCACTACGGCGCTGCTGGCGCTTTGCCTGTGCAGCATTTTTTCCCGGTACATGTTGTCGTCGGCTTCTTTAAAAAGGCTGCCCATGTCGTTTGGAGCCGTATGTGCAACAGAATACCCCATGGACAGGCTTATAGTCAGGCCTGTATTTTTCATGTTGAATACTTGAATTGATTCACGGATCCTGTCGCAAATGCTTTCAACATCAGCCACATCACTATGCGGAAGCAGGATGGCAAATTCATCGCCCCCTATCCGGGCTACCATGTCACCCTGGCGCATAGCCTTTTTGATCACATTGGCAGTCTCAATAAGCAGGCAGTCTCCGGATTCATGCCCAAGTGTGTCATTCACCATTTTCAGCCCGTCCACATCACACAGGATAATCCCCACCGGGTTATAGCGGCCGCTTTCCAGGCGCCGCATTTCTTCTTCAAAATAAGCACGGTTGTACAACCCTGTGAGAACATCGTGCAGGCTCAGGTGACGAAGCTGGTCCTCCATATTCTTTCTTTCTGTAATATCGATAAAGCTCTCGAGCAAATAACTGCGGTTGTTGAAATTTAACCTGGCCACTGTTTTTATGATAGGCAATATTTTACCGTCAAACCTGATCAGGCTGCGTTCCGAATGGTCTATTTTTTGGCCGAGGTCGGTTATCGGGCATTTGTTTTCTTCCGCCGGACAAATATGTCTATGGCAGCGTGAGCCGACAATCTTTTCTTTTGGCAGGCCTATTATATCCATGGCCATTCTGTTTACATCCTCTATTACGTGCGTTTCCTCGTCTATCAATATCACCCCGCTGTGGATGGAGTCTAAAATATTGCGCAGGTGATTCTCGCTTTCCCGCAGCATTTTTTCAGCCACTTTGCGCTCTGTAATATCTCTGATTACAATGAAAATTTTTTCATTGAGCAAAGGCAGCATCCTGGCTTCAAAAAACCGCGTAATATCCTCCGGCATAAGCTGGTATTCGTATTCAATACTTGTAATCGCTATTTTTTCTTTTACCTGTTGAATAGCTCCATAAAACTTCTTGCCGACAGCCGCCAGGCCGATATCCTGAATTTTTTTCCCGATCAGGTTCCCAATAAAGGAAAAATTAGTGGTGCTGCCAGCTTTGTAATCAAGTACCGTTCCTTCATAATCGACCCATATAAACACATCCGGAAAAGCTGTAATAACCGCCCGCATCTCGGAATTAGCCTGGAGCAGTTCCTGAGAGCTCAGATCCAGAGCGCGCTCAAGCATACTGCGATCGGCATCTGATTCCCAGTAAGCGTCGTTTACCGCGTTAAAAAAATTCCGGAGATCTTCCGGGATCTCATAGTTTTCCCCAAAGTGCTGTTTGATCTGGCGCCTTAATAAATTATGAATGCGGTTCACATCTTACTCCTCCCGGAACGTGGTGACAGTCATGGTC
>CAZPXL010000224.1:0-3602 GCA_964591005.1 uncultured Eubacteriales bacterium | reverse complement strand
CTTTTCAGCCTTTCAGACAGTTTAGTCGACAGAGGAGCCCCGCTGGACCTGATAAAGCGCAGGGAGGAACCTTTAACTGAGAGGTCATTTTTCTCGGCATAGTCCGCGATAGACTGCAGCACTGCCGGGCCAGCCAGAAACCAGGTGGGGGAAAAATCTTTTAATACGCTGAAAAATAAAGCTGGTTTAAAGTGTCCCAAACAAATGGCACTGCCGCCGGACGATACCGATACCAACAGAGTACTGATGGAAACACCTCGAAACATTGGGGTTATGATAAGGGATCTATCTTCAGCTGTTATACTGTAAACTCTGATTGTTTGTTCTGTCGACGTGAATTGGTTGGTGTGCGATTTTGGAATGATTTTGGGCTTTGCAGTGGTGCCTGAGGTATAGTTTAGTATAGCGATATCATCGTTGTCGGCAGTGGGGTATGCAGGTTTGTACATAGCTTTTTTATCCGCCATTCCTTGAATGGCCAGCTTTATAACTTTCACGCCCAGCTCTTCCGCAGTCCGCATGGACGCGTGGTCTTTCCAGTCCTCCGGCACTATTAAAAACTTCACCTTCAGCAGCGACATGTAGTATTTGAATTCGTCTTCAGAAAAGTCAGGGTTTAAAGGGATGAAGGCCGCAATATTCGACACGGCGAAAAAAGCGCAGGCCATATCCAGACCATCCGGCAGCACAACTGCTGCACGGTCATTTATTTTCAGCCCGCAGCCGGTTAAAAACGCTCCTGTATTGAAAATAACATCATACAGCCGGCTGTACGTCAGCGGCGGACGCCCCGGGAATATAACCGCCGGCGCGTCTGGAGTATTTGACGCGTGTTTTTCAATTATACTTAATATGTCAGTCATCAAATTAACTCCAATTTATCTTCTTAATGTCATTATTATGAAGAACTGCTTTCCGCCTCAATCTCTTTACACTCTTTCACAGGTAAAATACCGTTTTGCAACTTTCCCATCAGTAGTGCAGCGGCGGAAAGGACAATTGAAACAGCAAACAGTGGAAGATAACCTGTTATGGCAAGTATGCCGGCGGCGAATAGCATGAACCTCTGAATGGCGGTCAGGTAACGTCCATACCAGCCCTCAGCGGCCATGGCCAGAAATGCTACGGAGAGTACTCCTGTAATAAAGGACAAGAGGATGGCCGGAAGCGGCGCCTGCAGAATCATGGCAGGCTGGTAAATAAAGATAAAAGGCATTATGTAGGCCACCATGCATATGCGCATCGACAGGAAGCCTACCTTCATAGGATCGGCTCCCGGCCCGGCGATTCCCGCGGCTGCGAAAGCGGTAATAGCCACTGGAGGCGTCATAGGGGCCATGGCGGCGAAAAACAGCAAGAACAAATGAGCCGCTATCGGGCTTAAACCGAGCTTTATCAGCACGGGCCCAGCCACAACAGCAGTCATCAGGTAGGCGGGAGTGATATTCAAAGGCAGGCCAAGGAACATGGCTATGCCCATAGCAAAAACCAGGGTAATGAAAACAGACTGACCTGACATGGCCATGAGAAGAGAAGTGAATTTGATGCCAACGCCTGTTAAGTTTATAATACCAATCAGGACTCCGGAAGCGGCCATCGTGGAGACTATCATGATGCCCTGGATACTGCCGTCAGCCAGTGATTTAAGTGTTTTTTCAAGGGTCATACGCGTATCTTTACGCAGCCAGCTGACGAAAAATAATAACAATATTGTTTCAAATGCCACACGCGACGGGGTAAAGCCGGCCATCAGGCGGATTATCAGCCAGGTTAAAGGCACCAGGAAGATCATGCCTTTGAAAAGTGTTGTATGCAGGGGGGGTATCTGTTCTCTGGGCAGACCCTGCAGGCCCAGCTTGCCCGCGCGGTAATCTATGGCGAAATAAAGGGCCATATAATATACAACCGCCGGCAAAAAAGCCGCTGCGGCAATTTTAATATAAGGCACGCCTATTATTTCAGCCATCAGGAAGGCCACGGAGCCCATAACCGGGGGCATGATGGTGCCGCCGGTGGATGCGCAGCATTCTACTGCTGCCGCAAAGGCGGGGGGGTAACCTGTTTTTTTCATCATGGGGATGGTAATAGTTCCTATTGTTGTGACATTGGCTGCCGGGTTGCCGGAAATCATGCCAAACAACCCGGAGGCTATAACGCCGACTTTGGCCAGCCCTCCCCTGCTCCACCCGGCGATGCTGGAAGCCAGGTTGAAGAAAAATTCACCGGCGCCTGAATTCTGCAGAAAAGCTCCAAATACTATAAAAAGGATGATATATGTCACAGCCAGGCCCAGGGTCATCCCCCAGATCCCCTGGGTGGTCAGGAATAAATGCTCGACGATATCTTTAACGGAGAAACCACCGTGGCCGAACAAGCCCGGTATATAATGTCCTGATATTGCATATGCGAGCGAAACTATACATAATAGCGAAAGCCAGGGGCCGATAACCCTTCTGGTCCCTTCCAGGAGCAATACCACAGTCAGAATTCCGAAGAAAATATCAGTGCCGTAGACTTTGCCCACAAAAGGCAAACGGGTTATAAGACGGTCTATATGTATAAATATATAGGCGCTTACCGCAAGGGAGGATATGGCCATAATCCAGTCATACCAGGGCACATATTTCCTGGTTTGGGTACCGGGCATGGTGTAAATAACAAAAGCCAGGGAAAAAAACAACCCAAAGCCGAAGCTTCGGTGAAGTAGTTCCTCCGGGTACCCAAAAACCGCCCACATATTATAAATTGTGGTACCGATAGCGATCCATTTAACAAGACCGGCTATTTTCGGCGGCAGTATTCGCTTTTCACCTTGTCCCATAATAATATTATAAAGGCCTGCTTTAGCCAATCTCATCCCCCTAAAATACCTGACTACTTACGGTAAATTTTAAAAATGAATACGCTCTCTTCAAATGTTCATTAATAGCTCAACAACCATTCAACAAATTCTGCTATAAATCCTTTTTATCCGACATCTATTTCTTTTGAAAAATCATATATTTTTTAACGGGAAAAAAGCTCTGAAGAGGTTTAGGCAATGTGACTTGCCTTGAGTAACATTCGACATGTTAAAGGGAATTAAATTCCGGATAACGAATAATAAAATGTGTTGTTAAAAATGCTGTGCAGCATCTTTGCTCTCTTTTTTTATTTGGGAAATTATGAAAATGGGTAGAATCTGGTAAATAAAATAAGAGGATGAAAAATGAAACACCGGCAATGGGATCTTCTATTAAAAAATACGGCCTTTAAGTGGTTTATTATAGCTTTTCTGCTCCGGCTCGCGGCAGCTGTGGTTATCCACCAGTATTCACTGGCCAATGGATTCGAAGGTTTCTATCCCCTGGCTTCGGGGCATGACGACATCATGTACTGGAAAAATGCAAATGAGGTAATAAATGGAATTTTACGTGAGCCATTCCTTAACATATACCCTTACATTCTCGCAGGACTCTTTTATATAACAGGACCTAATTTATTGGCCGGGAAAATCTTAAATGTGCTTTTTGGTGCTTTGGGTGTATACTTTGGGGTCTTGCTGGCAAGGGAATTGAGCCTTAAGAAGGCGGGTGAGGCTCAAGCCGACAAAGCTGCACATT
>CAZPXL010000223.1:0-3686 GCA_964591005.1 uncultured Eubacteriales bacterium | reverse complement strand
GAATAATCTGTTTCCAGTTCAATTGTTCTTTTGGCCGCGTTACTTAAGATTAATTGGGTTTCCACCCCGGCTTTTTGTGCTTCTTCCAGGAACCTGATACCATATATTGCTCCGGTAGCTCCAGATATGGCTAGAACTATTCTCATAGAAAACAACCCTCCCTTTTATTCATGCGATACTTTTTCCTGATTAGACCCGGGATGCCCTATGTGTGCCTGTATGGCGGTTTTACCCATCCATACAGGCATACATGCTTTAATCTATTCATTTGTCTTAAAAGAAGATTATCACGTCGGTTAAATCATTTCTATGGCCAAACCGGATTCAATAATTGATATTTTACTGCCTTTTTTGACAGTAATGCCAGCGATTTGATGCAATTATTTTATTCAAATAATGCAGACGCGGATTGTTGTTATCCCTTGGTGTTGTTTGGTAAATCAGGTTTTTGGCAGCTTTCTAATCAGACAGCGTATTGCAAATAATGCTATATATAATGCACTGTCAAATCAGTCAGTGCGTTGTCGAATTTTGTGTCCGATCAGGTCATAGAAAAGGGTTATCCGGAGTGATAACCTTTTAAAGTAGAAACAAGTCGTCAGCCATGTACATACGTACCCCATTAATTGATTACAACAGATACGGAGGTGGGCTTCAGGGTAAAAACTCGCTAAATTTCATACGTCCCTGGGGGCGAAGTAGGCGCCATAAGTTTAATGTAAAGTAAAAGAAGGGGTGGTTACACAGTGTATCGTGATTTACGTGGTTTTCTGAATAAACTGGAACAAGAAGGACAGCTTGTACGCGTCAAAGATCAAATTTTACCGGAACCGACTATCCGGGAAATTGGCCGTGCCGCAACAGATTTGCCGAACGGGCCGGCCGTAATCATGGATAACATTAAAGGCATGAAGGGTATGAAAGTAGCATTAAACGTGCACGGTTCCTGGGCTAACATCGCTTTAATGATGGGCCTGGATAAGAACACGTCAGTCCAGAACCAGTTCTTTAATTTCCTTGAGGCCTGGGACAAGTATCCCGGCGAAATTAAGTTTGTAGACAGCGCCAAGGCTCCCTGTCACGAGGTAGTAGTTGATAAGAACATCAACCTTTTTGAGCATATCCCGCTTTTCCGCATCAACAAATGGGACTCCGCCTGCTTTTTATCAAAAGCCTGTGTAGTTTCCAGAGACCCGGATGATCCTGACAACTTTGACACCCAAAACGTGGGCACCTACAGGATGCAGGTGATTGGAAAAGATCAAATCTGCATACAGGCCCTCGCTTTCCATGATATTGCCCGCCATATCACCCATGCGGAAGAACAGAACAAGCCAATGCCGATCGCCATTGCTTTAGGCAACGATCCCGTGCTCACTTTTATGGCCAGCACCCCGATCAACTACAATCTGTCAGAATACAAGTACGCCGCGGCAATCAACGGCATCCCGATGGAACTGACCAAAGCCCTGACCTGCGATCTCGATGTGCCGGCCAATGCCGAGTTCGTGATTGAAGGTGAAGTTCTGCCCCGCGTGCGGGTACCGGAAGGTCCGTTCGGCGAATTCCCGGGCAGCTATTCAGGCATGCGCCGGCAGTCAGTTATTAAAGTGAAGAGCATAACTTACCGCAAAGACCCGATTTTTGAGAACCTCTTCATGGGCCGCCCCTGGACTGAAATCGACTACCTGATGGGGCTTAATACCTGCGTACCGCTTTACAAGCAGTTAAAAGAAACCATGCCCGAAGTAGTCTCCGTCAACGCTATGTACCAGCACGGCTTGACCGCCATTGTTTCCACCAGTAACCGCTTCGGCGGCTATGCCAAGTCTGTTGCTTTCCGCCTGGCGTCTACACCGCACGGCATTTCCTACTGCAAGAACATCATCCTGGTTGACGCCGACGTCGACCCGTTCAACCTGGAACAGGTCATGTGGTCCTTATCCTGCAGAGTGCGTGCAGAAAAAGACGTTATCGTTATCCCCAACACCCCCGGTATGCCCCTTGACCCGACCTCTTATCCTGCCGGAATGGGCAATAAATTCATCGTCGACGCCACTGCGCCGACCGCTCCGGACGGGTTGCTGCGCGACACCAGGCTAATTGACAACCCTGATTCAAAACCCTTTGAGAAAGTGATTGCCGACCTGCAAAAAGTTGCCTTAGAAGCGCAAAAAAAATAGTTTCCTGAAATAATGTAACATCAAGTTTACTAAAGGAGGATAATTGCATGAAGTGTGTGCGTTGTTTGCATGATACTGCAGGGTTATTAACTAAAGCTCCGGATAATTCCGGCGCATGGGAAATGTACGTGTGCAGCCGCTGTAACTTTACGTGGCGCAATACCGAAGAGGATGATGTAATCAATCCGGATAAGCGCGATCCGAATTTCCAATTTACACTGGAACCGGAAGATCTGCAAATTCTGGTCCCCATTCCGGCGCTGCGCAAGTAACCGATAGTTCGAACCATTTCCTCTCAGGAAATTGGGTGGGGGGGGGAGACCATCTGAATTCCCATTGGGTTTCAGATGGTCCTCTCCATATTTTAAAGAGTGTGTACGGCTGTTAAATAAAAAAATTTCACATCAAGCCCGGGTGAAAAATTATGGAAATACATCAACTGGAATATATAATGGCTGTGGCAAAATACAATAGTTTCACACGTGCCGCGGAAGAGATTAACGTATCTCAGCCCGCGCTTTCTCAACAAATAAACAAACTGGAAAACGAATTGGGCATCAGCTTATTTGCGAGAACAACCCGGTCAGTGCAGCTGACGCCGGCAGGAAAAGAGTTTCTCACTCATGCCCGGCTCATTTTATCAGAATTAATGCATGCCCGCCATTGCATCCAGGAATATGCAGCCATTAGAAAAGGTCATCTTTCGCTTGGGGCTTCAATGGTAATGGGATATTACAATATACCAAAACTGGTGTCATCTTTTCAAGATAAATTTCCGGGAATAAAACTAAGTATCCTGGAAGGAGAGTGTGAAGAACTCTTAAATATGCTCCATACCTCAAAGATTGACGCAGCTTTTGTTGAAACTGCCAAACCCGATGATAGATTCAAATCATATAAATTAGTAACCGACAGGAAAGTTTTAGTGACTAATCACGACCATCCTTTAGCCAAAAGGTTATCAGTAGACCTGAAAGATTTAAAAAATGAAAAGTTAATTCTCAATCCTGCTGCTTCAGTACACCATCAAGATTTCTGTAATTCCTGCCGGGCAGCGGATTTTGTTCCAGACATAGTACTAAATTGCTCCGTAGTTAATACAATTTTGAGTTTTGTTCGCGAAGGGCTTGGTATTACAGTACTTTTATCCAGTGTGGCCGCGGCAGAGTGCGGCGCTGGCATAAAGATTATACCGATTACCCCTGCAATATACAGTGAAGTTGCCATGTTAACACGAAGCGGCGCCAATTTGTCCCCGACACTTAAATTGTTTTTAAATTCCGCCTCACAGTGGTTTAAAACACAGAGTGATCTGAATACTCCAATGCTGCAGCAATTACCCCAAATCTCATAGAATGTCATTTGATCCTCGATTATTTAAGGTGATTTTTTTTGAAGATATGTTTTTTTTAAAGTAGGGCAGATATTTCACTTAAATGATATAATAGAGTATAGCAAACCGGCTTTTATTACGGGGGTGAACGTAATTATGAGTCAGGATAT
>CAZPXL010000222.1:0-3696 GCA_964591005.1 uncultured Eubacteriales bacterium | reverse complement strand
CTGGCCCGGTTTTTGAGTACGCAAAAACAATATGTGATAAATGTCACGGGACATGCCGACAGCACCGGGGACCAATATATAAACGAATATATTTCCAGGATGAGGGCTGAAACTGTAACAAATTATTTAGTGCAGGGCGCCGGTATTTCGCCGGAGAGGATTGTGACTAACCACATCGCCGAAATTGATAAGGAGAAAGAACTGGAGGAAGGCAGGAGTGAACAGAGGAGGGTTGACCTCGAGATTATTTACTCTGGATTTAGGTCTGTTGAAAATAATAATTAAATGCGATAAAATGGGAAAAAACAAGGTGCATTTTACGAGTTGGGCGTACCGGTTTGGTTCGTTTTCAAGGTTAAGGCTTCTGGGGTGGGAAGTCGGGTTGCTGGCTGATCGCCCTTTATTTTTAACCAAGCAGACAACTTTTAGCAGTATATAAAGTTGTCTATTGTTCGTGTCCGGAACTAAAAAAGAACACAACAGGTATGGTAAAAAGCCATAGAACAATTTGCGCAGTATAAATTGGCTTCCGGCTTTAACGGATATTCAGTACAGTATTAAGGTGGAGGGGTACGGTGAAGCAAAAGAAAGTATACTGGAGTCTGATTTTAATAGGAATAATAATTGGTATACTGTTATCTCTGCAGTATAGAATCACTCAGGATATCGAAAAAACTGAGGCTGTGCGTCAAACGGAAGAGTTAGCCAACCAATTAACCGCACTCAAAAAAGAAAGGGATGTGTTATATGACAATGTGACAAAAATGCGCAGTCAGCTGGAAATGTTATATATTTCAGAGCCTCAATTGCTGGAAGAGATAAGATATGCCAGCACTCTTGCTGGTTTTAACGAACTAACAGGTAAAGGGGTGGAAGTAACCTTAGATGACAGTATCACAATAATGGATCTTGGTGACAACCCAAACTTATATATTGTACACGATGAAGACATTTTAAAAGTGGTTAACGAATTAAAAGCGGCTGGCGCGGAGGCCATTTCCATAAACGGAGAACGTTTGGTTGCAAGTTCTGAGGTTTTTTGCAGCGGTCCCACCATCAGGGTAAACAGAAAACTGCTGGCTGCGCCATTCGTGATCGAAGCTATAGGCGACCCGGAACACATGGTAAATTCTTTAAAGATAAAGGGAGGTATATTGGAAACCCTGCAGTTTTATGGGCTGCAGGTCACTGCAAAAAAGCTTTCAAAGGTTTCAATTCCCGCGTATAAAGGTAATGTTGGTTTTGATTATGCTAAAAAGGCGGATATGTGACTTAGTCAATGGACAATGACTCCCGCAGCCAATCCAGGACCAGGATTTTGTCACGCAGGACAACCGCACCTTTTTCCTTCAGGACGTTGTACAGCAGAGCAGCTTTGCCGCCGGTGAAATCACGCGCCTCGATATCCTGTTCTTCAATAATCAGGACGGGTTTTGCATGTTCGAGGGCAAGAGTAAGAGCCTCCAGGTTTTTTAAATTGCCCCGGCCGAAAGGAATGTTTACCAGAATGCATATATCGGCGTCACTGATAAGTTTTATGTTTTCCTGGTGACTGCGTTCGGAAACCGGCAGGAAAGGTATTTCTTCGGCCATTTTGATGTTTAAAAATCTGGCTGTCTCCCAGTCCACATCCCCCGAGTTGAGGACCCCGGCGCTGACTTCATACCCCTGTCCGGCCAGCAGCCCCAGTAAAGGCGCTCCTGCCCCGCCGCCGCAGACAACATGTATTCTGCCTTTCTTTGAGATGTTTTGCGGGCTCTGGGCCAGGAGTATAATGGAAGGCCGGCCGGTTACCGGATGTTTTCTGACCAGAACGCTGGCGCCGTATACTTCCTTAATGTTGTCAGCGGTCAGCACTTCCGCCGGCTCTCCCGCGGTGTAGATGCTGCCTTTTTTCATTAGTATAAGGCTGTCGCAGTACTGCGCGGCCAGGTTCAGGTCGTGAAAAACCGCGATAATAGTCAAGCCGTTCTCCCTGTTCAGCCGCTTTAACAGGCTTAGTATTTCAACCTGGTGGTTAATATCCAGGTGTGAGGTCGGTTCGTCCAGCAAAATTATCTTCGGCTCCTGGGCCAGGGCCTTGGCAATTATCACCCTTTGCCTTTCTCCGCCGCTGACAGCCGTGATCAACCGGTCAGCCAGGTGGAGCGTGTCCGTCAGTTCCATTGACCGCCTGGCCACTTCAAAATCTCTTTCCCCCTCGCTTTGAAAACGGCCCAAGTGCGGGGAGCGTCCCATTAAAACTATGTCTTTTACCGTAAATGAAAAATTTACAGCGGTTTCCTGGGGTACCACGGCCATTTTTTTGGCCACTTCCCTCGTGTCCAGCCTGTATAGGTCCTCATCGTCAAGGAGCACCGATCCTCTCGCAGGTCTCAGCACCCGGCTCAAGGACTTCAATAGAGTTGATTTGCCCGAGCCGTTGGGGCCGATTATACCGGTAAAACTGCCGCCGGCCACGGAAAAGGTCAGCCCGTTCAGCACTTTGACAGCCCCGTAAGAGCATTCGATGTCATCTATTTTTAAAATTACAGCCATTGTTAATAACCTCCAAGGCCAACTTGAAACGCTCTTAATTATCTTTAAAAACCCGGGTTGTTTTTCTTCCTCAACAGGTATATGAAAAAGGGGCCGCCGCACAGGGCTGTAATAATGCCCACCGGTATTTCTTCGGGGGCTGCGGCTACGCGGGCCAGGGCGTCCGCCATAATCAGGAATATTGCGCCGGTAAGGGCTGATGTAGGCAGCAGGACCCGGTGGTCGGGCCCGACCATCAGGCGCACCGCGTGGGGTATGATCAGGCCGACAAAGGCTATAACGCCGCTGACTGAAACGGCGGAAGCCGTGGTTAATGTGGCAGCCGTGAGCAGGACTTTTTTCATCCTTTCCACATCGATGCCGAGGTGCTGCGCCGGTTCTTCCCCCAGCAGGATCACGTTCATCCTGCGGGCGTAGATGTGCATGAGGGAATAACCTATGATGATGTAGGGCAGCAGTACCTTGACGTGGTCCCATCCTCTTCCTGCAAACCCGCCGATCATCCAGAAGAGCACCTGGTGGATGTTCTGGCCGCTGGTAAGCATGATGTACGAGGTTATGGACGATAGGAAAAGCCCGACTGCTATTCCTGCCAGCAGCAATGTCGACATCTGGACCCGGCCGCCCACCCTGGACAGGTTATATACAACTATCGAGGTTGCCAGGCCTCCCAGGAAGGCGACCAGGGGTACAGTGTATATGCCCAGTGCCACTGCCCCGCCGAGGGATAGCATGGCTGCCGTCGCGCCAAGCGCGGCGCCCTGCGAAATACCCAGGATGTAAGGATCGGCCATTGGGTTTATGAGGAGGCCCTGCAGGACTACCCCGGAGGCGGCCAGGCCGGCGCCGACAAGCGCCGCCAGGATTACCCGCGCCAGCCTCATCTGGAAGACGATAGTTTCATAATTATCAGGCCAGTCGCCGCGTGGCACCAGGCCCCCGGCCCACGGCAGGCGGCGCAGCATCATGGTCAGGACGTCGGTAAAACCAATTCGCGCCGGGCCGATGGTGGTGCATAAAACCACGGTCAGCCCCAGCACGGCCAGCAATAAGCATATTAAAACTCTTTGCCGCCAAACCCGCCCATATTGATCCAATTATTTGCCTCCTAGTCCAGGTTCTGCTCCCGGGTAAGTATCGTCCTCTGCTGGTGCCGGG
>CAZPXL010000221.1:1902-3704 GCA_964591005.1 uncultured Eubacteriales bacterium | reverse complement strand
ACTCTCAAATCAAAGTTGTCTTCCTGTTTGAACCCAATTATTCTTATCCCGTCATTAAACCTGAATAGCGTGGCGGCTTTATCTCCATATAAATATGACTTTTCATTAATGGTTCCGAGACGCTCCATATAAATATCACCCTTTAATTTTTAATAGGAAAATCAAAGAGAAATGGCAAAAATTTATACAGCGTAACAGGATGTCCTAAAGGCATGAATTATTATTTGCCGGTTATCACAATTATACCATAAAGATTAAATATTCTGACAACAATGGTTGAAATTTTTTTGAAAATTTATTTAATTTACCGATTTAATTTTTTTATAGAGGTAAGAACATGTATGATTTGGTAGTAATCGGCGGCGGGCCGGCAGGGATGCTTGGCGCGGCTACGGCCGGGAGCAGCGGTTTAAGAGTTGTTTTGCTGGAAAAAAATGATGTCCTGGGGAAAAAACTGCATATCACCGGCAATGGCAGGTGTAATATCACCAACAGCTGCCCGATAGAAAATTTTCAAAAGAGCATTGTACATAACGGCAAGTTCATGTATAGCTCCTTTATATCTTTTGACAACATACGCTTGATTAATCTTATGCGTTCGCTGGGTGTGGTTGTGAAAGTGGAAAACGATGACCGTGTTTTTCCCGCCAGTGACCGCTCAGCTGATGTGGTGGGTGCGCTGATAAGGCATCTGCGGGAAAACCATGTGGATATAAAGCTGAATGCGGAAGTCAGGGAAATCATGGTTATAGACGGCCGGGTCAGCGGCGTTGTTTTAAAAAACGGCGTCAGGATAAAATGCGGAAGAGTTTTGCTGGCTGCCGGAGGGATGTCCTACAGGCACACCGGCTCTACCGGCGACGGGTACAGGATGGCCGGGAAGCTCGGGCACAGCATTGTAGAGCCGCGCCCCGCGCTGGTGCCTTTAGTGGCAGGTGAGGATTGGGTTAAGGATTTAAGAGGCGTAACCCTTGAAAATGTTAAGGTGCGGGCGTCAGCCGGCGGCCGTGCGGCGGAGCAGGATGGAGAGCTGCTGTTCACGCACTTTGGATTATCAGGGCCTGCGATTATTAATCTCAGCAGTTATCTCAGCGGAATATTTCCGGTTGAGATACAAATTGACCTGCTTCCCCGTTTTACCGGAGAGCAACTGGAAGAGCGGCTGCGCTCCTGTTTAGAGCAGAATACAGGAAAACACTTGAAAAATGCCCTGGGGGATCTGCTGCCGCGAAAAATAATACCGGTTATCTTTGAAAAGGCGGGATTGAACCCCCAAAAACAGGTCGATCAGGTCACCAGGAAGGATATTGATGTGTTGATCCATACTATGAAAAATCTTACCGTAATTGTAAACGGGCTTCGCCCATTGAACGAGGCGATAATTACCGGCGGAGGTGTTGACACAAAAGAGATTAATCCTTCCACCCTGGAATCAAAAATAATCAAAGGGCTTTATTTTGCCGGTGAAATAATAGACGTCGACGCGCTGACCGGCGGATACAATTTACAGATCGCTTTTTCTACCGGCTATTTAAGCGGAACAAGCGCATCTTTCAAAAAGGGGAAATATTTATAATAATTTGTATGGCATAGCGCCAATAATTTTTGTCTATACTGAAGAAGAAATCAATCGTATTAAGGAGGGACGGTCCGGTGGCCCAGACTATCTCCATTGGCTCAACGCAGCTTATTGATTTGCTCAAGGCCAAGCTGGGCCGTGAACTGAAGCTTTTTAACGAAGACGGCTTCAAGGTGGACCTGGAGGAAAGTCCTGCCGGCAAGTTTACCTTTCTGGCTTTTCG
>CAZPXL010000221.1:0-1802 GCA_964591005.1 uncultured Eubacteriales bacterium | reverse complement strand
TTTATCAGGTTCAGGTTAAAAGAATATATTGGTGAGCTAAGAGAAGCCGCGGATAAAGCGGTGGATGATTTTCTGATCGAGAGGGAATACCGGGAATTTGTCCAGCTTTTAAAATATTTCGTTGATATCCAGGAATCGAAAATAGAATCTGTTCATGTGTTGATCAAAGGCGGCGGCGTTTTCAAGCTTTATGACGGCAATATGCGGCCGGTTAGAAGCGACTATCTGGAGGGCTATATCATCGACCTGGCGGACAACGAAATTAACTATGAAGACCTTTTAATCAGCGCCCTGATCACAATCGCTCCGAAAGAAATCACCCTTCACTATAAAAACAATAACGGCATGATCGCAACCCTGGACACCATAAAAAAGGTGTTTGCAGGCCGGATTAAGGAATGTAAGGGCTGCAAGCTGTGTACTTCAACTCTGAAAAACTAAAAAAGTCCATATATATCGTTTGTTGACAAAAGAGCGGTATGACAATATAATTACACCTGACAGTATATTACAAACAGGCGATGATAAGGACAAGTAAGTCCCGTTCCGGCTTAAAGAGAGAAGGCGTCATGGCTGAAAGCGCCTTCAGGCGCTGAGGGTACTGAAAACCACCTTGGAGCCGCCGGCTGAAATTAATCAGTAAGCCGCGCCGGGGGGCAGACGTTAACTGCCGTGAGTGAGGAAGGACGTCTTTCTAAACAGGGTGGAACCGCGGGATTCCCGTCCCTGACTATTATTAGTCAGGGACTTTTTAATTTAATTAAAGGGGTGTGTTTAAATGGGTGAGAACAGTAAAGTAAGAATAATGCTGCCGGACGGTAACGCCAGGGAGTACCAGGCGGGTACAACCCTGATGGATATAGCGAAAGATATCAGCTCCCGTTTGGCCAGGGAGGCGCTGGCGGCAAAAGTGGATGGCCGGTTGACTGATCTGGGGCGGCCAATGGAGCGGGACGCCGCTGTTGAATTTCTGACATTTGATGACGAAGAGGGCAGGCAGGTCTACCGCCACAGCACGGCCCACGTCATGGCCCAGGCCGTGCAAAAACTTTTTCCCGGCGTCAAGTTTGCCATCGGCCCGGCCATAGCCGACGGGTTTTATTATGACTTTGACACACGTGAGCCGTTTGTGCCGGAAGACCTGGCAAAAATAGAAAAAGAAATGGAAGCCATTATCAAGGCTGACCTGCCGTTTGAAAGGACTGAACTTTCCAGGCCGGAAGCGCTTGATCTGTTTAATAAATCGGGCCAGAGTTATAAGACGGAACTAATTGAGGACCTGCCGGAAGACGCGCCTCTTTCTGTTTACCGGCAGGGTGATTTTACCGACCTGTGCATGGGCCCGCATATACCCTCCACCGGCCGCCTGAAATCGGTGAAGCTTATGAGCGTGGCGGGCGCATACTGGCGCGGCAGCGAGAAAAACAAGATGCTGCAGCGTATTTACGGCACTTCCTTTCCCAAAAGGTCAATGCTGGATGAGCACCTCCTCCGGATCGAGGAGGCCAAGCGCCGGGATCACAGAAAACTCGGGGCGGAGCTTGACCTGTTCAGCATCCAGGACGAGGGTCCGGGCTTCCCGTTTTTCCACCCCAAGGGTATGATCCTGCGCAACGAGCTGGAGAAATACTGGCGGGAAGAGCACAAAAAGCGGGGCTACCAGGAGATCCGCACGCCTATTATTTTAAACCGTGAACTGTGGGAGCAGTCCGGCCACTGGGACCACTACCGGGAAAATATGTACTTCACCAAAATTGACGAGACCGACTACGCGGTAAAGCCGATGAACTGCCCGGGCGGCA
>CAZPXL010000220.1:0-3705 GCA_964591005.1 uncultured Eubacteriales bacterium | reverse complement strand
CAGCCCATGCACGCTTTTGATTATAATCTTTTGCAGGACGGCCATATTATCGTGCGCAGGGCAAAAGAAGGAGAAAAGATTATTACCCTGGACGGCGCGGAACGCGCGCTAACCCCCGGCATGCTTGCGATAACCGATCCCTCGGGGCCGGTGGCTGTTGCCGGCGTAATGGGCGGGCAGTCTACGGAAGTAACCGAAAACACGGTATCTATCCTGCTTGAGGCGGCCTTTTTCAACCCGGTCAGCGTACGCAGGACCTCAAAGGCGCTGGGGCTGCGCTCGGAGGCTTCCCTTCGCTTTGAAAAGGGCATTGACATCGGAGGCAGCGCCAGGGCGGCTGACCGGGCGGCACAGCTGATCGCGGAGATGGGATGCGGTGATGTTGTTGCGGGGAGGATTGACATCCTGCCGGAGCCGGTTGCGGAGCGGTCAATCCAGTTCAGGCCCTCCCGCGCTTCATACGTGCTGGGGGTTGATATATCCGGCGAAACGGCCGGCAAGATACTTACCGGGCTTCAGTTTACTGTTCAAAATGCGGGTGAAAACCTGCACGTGACTGTCCCCTCCCACAGGGTTGACGTCAGCCTGGAGGTCGACCTGATCGAGGAAGTTGCCAGAATGTACGGCTACAACAAGGCGCCGGACACTCTTCCTTTCGGCAAGTCTTCCAGGGGGATAAAAACCAAAGACCAGGCTGCTGCCGACCGTGTCCGGAGCGCCATGGCCGAGTCCGGGTTGTACGAGGTGATGACTTATAGTTTCGTTCACCCAAGGGTTTTTGACCACATGAACCTGCCGCCGGACAGCACTTTGAGAAACACCCTGAACTTACAGAATCCCATGAGCGAAGAACACTCGGTCATGCGTACCATGCTTCTTCCATGTCTTATGGATGTAATGGTCAGAAACTACAACCGCCGGGTGCAAAATGGCGCTGTTTTCGAAATCGGGCGTGTATTTATTACCAGGGGCAATGACACCCAGCCCGAGGAGAGGACCGTCCTTGCCGCTGCGGCCATGGGCCGCGCTCCCGGCAACTGGAACCTGGCGCCGGGGGAACTGGACTATTATTATCTGAAAGGCGTGCTGGAAAACCTTTTCAGCATTTTGAGGACATCACCGGTGTCATTCCGGCCGGAGACCGCCGATCCCAGCTTCCATCCAGGCAGGACCGCTGTTTTGGAGGTTGACGGGGCCAGGCTGGGTATACTTGGGGAACTGCACCCCGATGTGCACGATAACTACGAGCTGCCGGTAAAAGTTACGGCTTTTGAGCTGGACCTCGGCCGGCTTCTGGCTGTATCGGGCAGGCCGGCCGCTTTTAAACCCCTGCCGAAGTTCCCGGGCATTGAAAGGGATCTGGCGATCCTGGTTAAGAAAGATATCCCCGCCGCAAGTATTTTTAAAACGATCAGGGACGCGGGGGGCAAGCTGCTTAATGACGTTTCCCTGTTTGATATTTACTATGGCGAACAGGTCCCCAGCGGTATGCAGAGCATGGCATTTTCCTTGAAATTCCAGGCGGACGACCGTACCCTGACTGATGTCGAGGTGGGAGAAGTGACCGGCGCCATCGCCAGGGCGCTGGCCGAAAAATTCGGGGCAGAATTGCGGGGCTGATTGGTTTAGTACCGGTAATTTTTAAAATTTAATTATAAAAAGGCTCCACACCGCCCGCCGCGCGGCAGTTTACCCACGGCGGCGGCGGAGCCTTTTGTTGCGTCACCCCAGTATACTGATCTCACTGTTCCTTGTCTTGTTTGGTTTGATTTTGTGTTATCTCAAGGGTTTTGGCCTTGAAAAACTCCATAATCTCCATGGGCATCGGGAAAATTATCGTGCTGTTTTTCTCCACCGATATTTCAGTTAGGGTTTGCAGCATGCGCAGCATCAATCCTGAGGAGTTCTGGCTGATCACCGAAGCAGCCTCAAAAATCCTCTGCGAAGCCTGGTACTCTCCCTCGGCGGAAATTACCTTGGCCCGGCGTTCCCGTTCCGCCTCGGCCTGTTTGGCCATGGCCCGCTTCATCCCTTCCGGCAGGTCCACCGACTTGAGCTCTACCGAGACCACCCTGACTCCCCACGACTCGGTTGATTTATCCAGCTCGTCCTTGAGCACTTTGCTTAACTTTTCTCTTTCAGACAGCATATCGTCCAGTTCATGGGAGCCGAGCACGGACCGCAGCAGCGTCTGCGCCAGCAGTGTTGTCGCCTGGCGAAAATTTTCGACGTTCAATACCGCCAGCTCGGGATTGCTGACCTGAAAATAAACCACTGCGTTTATGGAGACGGGCACGTTGTCTTTTGTAATGATGTCCTGGCCCGAGACGTCGATGGTGGCTACCCTCAGGTCAACGTACATGGTACGGTCAATACCGTAAGGCCAGATAAATCTTAACCCCGGTTCAAGCACAGCGACGAATCGTCCGAAACGAAGCAGCACGGCGCGCTGGTACTGGTTGACAATCCTGATCGAGGTGGGCAGGGCGGTTGCAATAATTATCAGCAGAATTAACCATAATCCCAGAGAGTTCAATAAATCAGACAAAACAATCACCTCTCTTTGATTTATTCTGGAGATCCAATTCTGTAGGACCAACTCAATATCCTGCTAAAAAAGAATGTATACAGAAATGACAGAAATTTTTGTTTTCCTGCGCAGGAAAAAAGAAGAAAGATGACGAAATATAATAAAATTTTAATCCTGGAGGTTTCTTATGACTGAAGAAGTAACCAGGGTCGACGTGGAAATTTTCGGAGAATACTATACCTTGAAGGGCAGCAATACCCCGGAAGAGATGGTTGCGCTGGCCCAGTACGTCAACCGTAAAATGAAACAGCTGTCGGGCCGGAACACCAGGCTGTCAAAAGCCCAGACGGCTGTACTGGCTGCACTGAATATAGCGGATGAGTTAAAGAAACTTCGGGAAGAACATGAAAACATGGTGAGGATGTTGGAACCTGAAGGCAAAGAAGATAAAAAGAACTCATGAATGGGAATTCATGAGTTTTTTTATGAAACCGGGTACATCTTTCAAAGGACTATTCCTTTCTTTTTAGGGAATATTATTACTGGGAAACGGGGCTGTTAATGTGTATGAGAAATGAGGAAGTAGCCTGGATCTTTTATGAGCTGGCCGATTTGCTGGAGTTTAAAGAGGAAGAATTTTTTAAGATCCGGGCTTATAGAAATGCTGCCAGGATTTTGGCCGGGTTGGAAGAGCCGCTTGAAGAAATAAGATTAAAAGGGGGATTGGCTAAAATCCCCGGGATCGGGAAAAACATTGCGGCTAAAATAAATGAGGTCCTTACAACCGGGCGCCTGCAGAAGCTGGAAGAACTGTTGAAGAAAACCCCGCCGGGAATTCTTGATGTAATGTCCCTGCCGGGCATAGGTCCAAAACGGGCCGCCCTGTTCATGGAAAAACTCGGTATCACCAGTCTGTCCGAACTGGCCAAAGCAGCAAAAGAGGGCCGGTTGCGGGACCTGCCGGGTATTGGTAGCAAGAGTGAAAAGGATATTATCAGATACATTGAGATGCGCGAGGACCGCGGCGGTCGTGTGCAGCTGGCGGTCGCCAACGTCCTGGTTGAGGAGCTTAAAAGTTATCTGCTGACACTGCCCGGTGTGGTTAAGGTCGCGGCTGGAGGCAGCGTGCGGCGCTGGCGGGAGACTGTGGGCGACATAGACCTGGTTGCGGCCGC
>CAZPXL010000219.1:0-3726 GCA_964591005.1 uncultured Eubacteriales bacterium | reverse complement strand
CTTCATAGCGGTCATCCAGCAGGTACCAAGGCCTTTTTCTTTGGCCAGCAACAGGATGTTTTGGACCAAAGCAGCCGCGCCGAGCGCACTGGTAAAGCGATCATGCTCGATATCGTATTTTTCTTTGTTTCCCATATCCTTCCTGAGATCATAGGTATATCTCGGAATGTAGACCAGCAAAATTACCGGAGCGCCGCCAATGTTCTTAAAAAAGTTTATGGTAACTTTTACGATGTTTTCCGGAAACATTTTCTCCAGGCTGGGCTTAAATATTTCAGCAGCGAGGACCATGTTCTTAATTATCTTATCCTTTTTTTCTCCTTTAACAACATAGATTTCCCAGTTCTGCCTGTTCGTGCCGGAAGGTGCCCACAGCGCTTTTTCCAGTATTTCCTGCAAAACCTCGCGGGGGATATCCTTTTCCTGGTACTTGCGGACGCTGCGCCTCTCCATTATGATTTCACTGAGATTCAATGTTCGGGTACCTCACTTAGCTTTTATTGTGAAATCGGGTACCTATGTAATCAATTGATTTTTAGTATCCGATCCAGTGGATTTTTTCGCCCTTTCTTGGCGGAGCGGGCGGGCTCTGGTCAGGATAGCCTATGGTAATTATTGATACAAGCTCCTTGTCTGTGAGCCCCATCTCCTTATTAATTTGGTCCTCGGCGTTCTTAGGAGCGGTCATCCAGCAGGTGCCCAGGCCCTTGTCATGAGCCAGCAGCAGCATGTTCTGGATCAAAGCGGCAGCGCTTAGTGAATTGGTAAAGCGCTCGTACTCGGCCTGGAACTTTTCCAGGCTGCTCATATCATTCCTTATTTCGTAATTCATTTTTGGCATGTAAACCAGCAGCAGTACCGGTGCGCCGCCCAGCGTTTTAAAGAAATTCATGGTGATCTTGACCATTTTCTCCGAAAACAGCTTCTCAAGATTGGGTTTCATTATTTCACTGGCCACGATTATGCCTTCAAGCAGTTTTTCCTTCTTCTCACCTTTTACCACATAGATGTCCCAGTTCTGCCTGTTTGTACCCGAAGGCGCCCAGAGAGCATCCTCGAGCAGTTCATTTAATAACTCCTGAGGTATATCCTTGTCCTGGTACTTGCGGATGCTGCGCCTCTCCTTTATAATTTCACTAAGATTCAATATTCTGCCACCTCACTTTAACTTTTTACATCATTATTTTAACATTCTTCACATAAAAAAAACATTATTTAAAATTTATTATAAATGGGGAGGTATTTACTTGAGCGGTACTTACGCATGGAAGAAACTGAAGATTTCAAACGACAGGGGCCTGAAACTGGCCGGCCTGATTTACACGGGCCCGGTTCCCGATAAAATAATCATTGTCTGCCATGGTTTTACCGGCTGCAAAGAGGGCGGCGGCAAGGCCCTGGTTATGGCTGAAGAGCTTGGCAGGAGGGGCTTCTCCTCCCTTCTTTTTGATTTCAGCGGCTGCGGGGAAAGTGAGGGCAGTTTTTCCGATATCAGTCTTACAGGCCATATAAATGATGTTAAATGCTTTGTCGGCCACTGCCTTGAACTCGGTTTCAAAACAATAATCACTGTGGGCCGTAGTTTTGGCGGAACCGCGGTTTTATGCCACGGCGGGTCCGATCAGAGAGTGGCCGGTGTAAGCTCCTGGTCCGCGCCGGCGGACCCGTACAGTCTTTTTTCCGCGCGCCTTAAAAATGTTTTACCGCCTGAAAACGGCCTGGTGCCAATATCAGGGCAAGGTGGTACGGTTTTTGTTAAAAAATGCTTTTTTGAAGATTTACGCCGGCACGATGTGCCGGCCTGCGCCTCGTTGATCTCACCCCGGCCGCTGCTGGTGGTGCACGGAGAGGCTGACGACGTTGTTCCTTTACCGAATGCTGAAAATATATACAATGCAGCAGGAGATCCAAAAACCATAAGGATTATTTCCGGCGCCGACCACCAGTTCAACGGCCATTACCAGGAAGTATGGGAAACCTTCTTTAACTGGCTGGAGAAACACTTCCCATAATAGAAAACAAAAACAAAAAACGAAGGAAAAACAAGGGGACGTTCTTTTTGTTTTAAAAATGAGACAAAAAGAACGTCCCTTTGTCTCCCTGAGTAATTTTTTGCTTTAAGGGGAAAATATAGCCTGATAAAAAAACTTTAAACAGAGGGCGCAGATAATGCTCCGTATTTTCAGCAGAGTCAAAAGAAAAGCAAAAAAAATATCCGCGAACGGGCCGACCCAGGTCCCCAAACCGCACGTTCAGAGGGAAATCAGCGACAGTCTTGCTGATAATGAAGCCTACCTGCGGCAGGAGTTCGCAAATATTTCGGATATTATTTTTAAAAAATTCTTCGCGGGAGAAATTGAGCTCCTGGCAGTCTGGTTCGACGGTATGATCAACAACCGTGTCAGCCATGATATTTTTCGCGCCCTGATGCTGGACATGCCGGAAGGACAACTTTTAGATGTGCCTTATAAAAAAAGGACTGAGTTTTTAAACCAGCGTTTTTTGCCTTTTTACGACACCCTTCAGGTTGCCGACCTGGTTGAAATAAAACGCTGGATTTTGATGTCCAAGCTGGTCCTGCTGGTGGAAGGATGCCCCGTCGGCTTAATGGTCGACGCTGAAAACGCGCCCCAGCGCCCCATTTCCGAACCTGTGATCGAACCTTCTGTAGTTGGGCCCCACGACAGCTTCGTTGAAAATCTACGTGTAAACACCGCGCTTATCCGCAGCAAGCTGGGTGACGCCAAGCTTAAATCGGAAAACTTCATCATCGGGCGGCGCACCAACACCCTGGTAACCCTGATGTACATAGCCGATATCGCCAACCCTAAAATAGTGAAGGAAGCAAGACAGCGCCTTAAGAGGATAGATATAGACGGCATCCTTGACAGCTCTTACATTAAAGAACTGATTCAGGACCGCGCTTATACTCTGTTCCCGATCATGAAGAGCACGGAAAGGCCCGACAAGGTTGTGGCTGATTTATTGGAGGGAAGGTTTGCCATTGTTGTTGACGGCAGCCCCCAGATCCTGATCGCGCCGTCACTTTTTATGGAGTTTTTGCAGGCAACCGACGATTACTTTATAAATCCCACAGCGGTCTGGTTTATCCGCGCTCTTAGGTATATGTCAGTTTTTATTGCCACCAATCTGCCCGGCATATATGTGGCTTTGATTTCCTATCACCAGGAAATGATCCCGATACCACTTGTCTTTTCAATCGCCGGGACCAGGGAATTAGTACCGTTTCCCGCTTACTTTGATTCACTGTTCCTTTTGATCGTCTTTGAGCTGCTGTGGGAATCAAGCATCAGGCTGCCCAGGGTGGTGGGCGCGGCGATAAACATTGTCGGCGCCCTGATCCTGGGGCAGGCGGCAGTCCAATCCAACCTGGTTTCGCCAACACTGGTCATTGTCATAGCCATTTCTGCCGTGGCCAACTTTACCCTGGGATCAGGTTACGAACTCGCCCTGGCGGTCAGGGTGATCAGACTGGCGATCTTAACCGCAGGCGGTGTCCTTGGTTTTTACGGTATAGCCCTGACTTCCCTGGCCTTTCTGATCCACATGGCCAGCCTGAGGTCGTTCGGGGTGCCATATTTTGAGCCATTTGCCCCCCTGAACCTGAAGGAAATAAAGGACACTGTTTACCGCTCTCCCACGTGGAGTGAAGAAGACAGGCCGGCGCTGATAGCGGGGGACGACCTTACCCGTATTAAAACCCCG
>CAZPXL010000218.1:0-3743 GCA_964591005.1 uncultured Eubacteriales bacterium | reverse complement strand
TCGGATATGATTGCCTTATGGTTTGGGAACATTAACAACAGCCCGTAATAAATAACTATATAGAAAATAAAGGCAATATAGGCGTACTTTCGCACAGAATGGAGTCTTTCCAACTTAACCGCAGCTCCTGTTATATTTAATTCCCTCAATATGTCTTATCGTACTTTTTCCCCCGTTACCTGAGGGGGAGACAAGGGGACGTTCTTTTTGTTTCATTTAATTCTTAAAAAATGTAAATTCGGAGAGGAATAAAAGGAATTTCCCTGGAATTTTTGAATTTGAATATTATAAGTGTAGGTTGGGGGGTGAGTTATTTAAATTATGGATTCTAAAACCAGGGCGCCTTCATGGCAGTATGACGAGCGGGTAAAAGCCGGCGTGGATTACAACGATGAGGCAGTAGCGGCTGAATACGACAAGCAGCACGGCAGATTTCGAGATTTTGAAAAAGACGCCAGGGCAGTGATGCAGCTGCTTGATTTGAAAGCGGAGCACACGGTTATTGACCTGGGGTGCGGCACCGGCGCCTTTGTGATACCTGCGGCCAGGTTATGCCGGAAGGTCTATGCCGTGGATATATCGCAGTCCATGCTGGACAGGTGCGCGGAGAAAGCCCGGATAGCGGGGCTCGACAATATCGAGACATACTGCGCCGGCTTCCTGTCATACGAACACAAAGGAGAACCTGTGGACGCAGTCGTCTCCGTCGCCGCGCTGCATCACCTGCCTGATTTTTGGAAGGCAGTCGCTTTAAAGCGTATATACGACATGCTCAAACCAGGCGGCAAACTGTATCTTTTTGACGTAATTTTTACTTTTCCAATTGAATCATATCGCGGCGAATTTGACAGCTGGGTCAAAGGGATGCGTGAAAGGGGCGGCCATGTGATGGCGGAAGAAATCATAATACATATTCGTGACGAATACAGCACCTTTGACTGGGTAATTGAGGGGATGCTCGGGCGGGCCGGTTTCAAAACAGAGCAAAAGCGCTCCGATTTTCCTTACACTTTGACTTACGTCAGCAGCAAACAATGAGACAAAAAGAACGTCCCCTTGTCTCATTCTCCGCCAGGGCGGTCACAATCGCAAAGACGTCCGGGTGTGGCACAGAGTTCCATCTGAGGTTTTTGAGACACACTGCCCTGACTTTTCGACTTCATAAAACGGTTACAAACGCCTGAGGCCGGTTGCCGGGTCTTTCAGCAAACCGACCATTTCCTTCCGTATATTCGGAAACAGGTTTACCATCCCAAAGTAAAAGACCGTACATATTGCGATTGACGCAAAACTCCAGACCACGCCTTCATGCAGCTGCTGCAATAAATATCCCAGCAACCCCATGGACACTGCCGATAACCCTGTGGAAGATACATTTCGCACTATTTTCATGATCGGAATGCCTATGGCCACTTTCATTATTATGAGATGAACGAGCACAAATTCCATCCTTATCCAGGACCGGGCGAATACTAGCGGCCAGAACCCGTATTTTGAGCTGATTATGCACACGGGTACAAGCACAACCAGGTGGAGCATATAGGCCAGGAATGACAGCTTGGGCCTGCCTTTGGCACGGTACACCTCGCTGCAGTAACGTCCGAAAACTATCATTATGGAGCTTGTCAGCGCCCAGACACCTATAACTCCGCTTGCCTCGTGCCACTGGCTCCCCAGGAGGATCTGCGTAGCCAGGTCGCTGTATAGAAATACGCCTACACCCAGCGGGAACACTAATAATGAAACAAGTCTCTGAACCTTGAAAAACGTGCGGTTAAACTGTTCGCTGTCGTTCTGCAGGCGGGATAACGCGGAAAACAGTACGGAGGTGGTGGAGGATAAAACTAATATCATCAGGGCGTTTACTATATTCAGCGAGGTTTTATAAAGTCCCAAATAGTACTCGTTCAGCAATGTGCCTATAATCAGCACGTCAATCCACATGGTGAGCCAGAGCGCGATATTTTCAACCAGTGACCAAATGCTGAATGACAGCATTTCTTTCAATATCTTTACACTGTAAAACCATTTTGGCTTCCACTTTGATTTTACAGTCAATATTATCGCGTTGGAAAAGCCCTCGCAAATTTTGGCGATAATCAGCGCCCAGTACCCAAGCCCCAGGAGCGCAAGTGGTATCGTAATTAAAAATGGTATGAATATCGTGAAGAACCGCACCCAGAATAAAGTTTTAAAGTCAAAATCGCGCCTGTACAGCGCCATCTGTATGCTTGAAAACGACGTCAGCGGCAGGATTATACCGGCTATTACTATAACGCTGCCCAACCCGGGATTCCCGACCAGTGAGGCGAGCTGTTCAGAAAATAGTGCTGTGGTTCCCCATAAAAAAAAGGATATTCCCAGGTTAGTCCAAAAGGCCACATTGGTGTTTCTGTACTTTTCGTCATCGTCTTTGAACTCATGCTGCACCAGGTATCTTTGAAAGCCGGCGTCAGTAAACAAATCCGCAAAGCTTATGATCATTGTTACCGTGGCAACTACGCCGAAAGCCTCCGGCGCCAGAAGCCTGGCCAAAACCATGTAGCTGACAGGACTGACTATTCTAACCGCTACCTCAGATATGGACGCCCACTTTGTGGCGTTTAGCATTTTCCCTTTTAGTTCGGAATTGTTCAAAGCTACCTCTTTATTCACCTATACAAGAATCTTTTCACGCTCAATTATATGCGGTTTGCATAAGTGAGACAAGGGGACGTTCTTTTTGTCTCCTTTTAGAACTCGGCATTTTTGGGGGTCCGGGGAAAGGAGATCACGTCGCGGATGTTGGTCATCCCGGTCAGGTACATCAGCAGCCTTTCGAACCCCAGGCCAAAGCCCGCGTGCCTGACGCCCCCGTATTTGCGGATATCCAGGTACCACCAGTAATCTTCTTTGTTTAACCCCAATTCACCCATTCTTTTTTCCAGGCGGTCGAGCCTTTCTTCTCTCTGGCTGCCGCCGACGAGCTCGCCCACGCCCGGCACCAGGAGGTCCATGGCTGCCACAGTCCTGTTGTCATCGTTCATCCTCATGTAAAAAGCTTTGATTTCTTTGGGGTAATCCGTGATGAAAACCGGCCTGCCGAAGTGTTTTTCGGTGATGTAGCGCTCGTGCTCGGTCTGCAGGTCGATCCCCCATGCCACGGGGTATTCGAATTGTTCGCCGGATTTTTTCAGGATCTCGACGGCCTCGCTGTAGGTTATATGGCCAAAGTCCGACTTAACGATATTTTCCAGGCGCTCCAGCAGCGACTTGTCGATAAAGTTATTCAGGAACTGCATTTCTGCCGGGGTGTGTTCCAGAACATAGCATACCACGGACTTGAGCATTCTTTCGGCCAGGTCCATATTTTCAGTGAGTCCGGCAAAGGCGATTTCCGGCTCGATCATCCAGAACTCGGCGGCGTGACGCGCCGTGTTTGAGTTTTCAGCCCGGAACGTGGGGCCAAAGGTATAAACTTTGTTGAACGCCATGCAATACGTTTCCGCTTCCAGTTGGCCGCTGACCGTTAAGTTTGTTTCTTTGCCGAAAAAATCTTTGGTGAAGTCGACTGCGCCCTTTTCATCACGCGGGGTTTTATCAAAATCCAGGGTGCTTACCCGGAACATTTCTCCGGCGCCCTCCGCGTCGCTGCCCGTGATAATCGGTGTGTGCACGTGGACAAAGCCGTTCTCCTGGAAGAATTTATGGGTGGCGTAGGCGGCGGCCGACCTGATCCTGAAAACCGCGGCAAAAGTGTTTGT
>CAZPXL010000217.1:0-3746 GCA_964591005.1 uncultured Eubacteriales bacterium | reverse complement strand
CCAAAATAATTTGTGCATTTTTCATCTAACTTTAGCGACAAACGGCAATAATTTTTTGTTATCTTGTCAATCTTAATGCCAATTAAATCTGCAAAAGGGCTTAGAGGTACTTCTTCTGGCCTTCCCCCTGGTTCTCCGGTCAGTTTCATATGCCTGCCTCCCTGCAGCTCAACATTCTTCAAATCTTCTTAACAAGAGGAATAATAAAGCCGGATTAAATTAAAATCTTTCCTGTCGTTACCTTTGTTTTCCATGGTATCAATGATATGCTTAAGGTTTTCTAAAAACATTGTTACATTAATCCAACCACCTAATTTTTCATCATGAATATAAATTACTTTTTTATTATTGTTGATATGGTCGGCTTTAGTATAAACATTTTTCATTTTATCACCCCCGACATCTTATTTTGTTATTATCCGGGGCCGAAACTGATTTAATTTAACTTAAAAAATATTTTCCCGTTATCTTCTGTTTTCTTGACCCTGCCGGTGTGATGTAAGTATTCCAGGTGAGTGACAGCTTCCCCAACGGCAAAAACTTTTTGGGCCAGGGGGAACGACTCCCAGGATTTTGCGGTAATATCCCAGGACATTTTGCCGGCAACCTGATAAGCTTCCCTCAGGCCGGTCCCTAAAATTTCCAAAACTTCGTTAAGCCTGTCTTGATGATGCTGTTTCAACTGGTCAATTCTTTTGTGTATATTTTCAATCAAGCGCTGGTGGCCAGTGAGGACTAGATCTATATCCAACCGGTCAATTTTATCGAGACTTTGTAAATAATGCCCCAGCGGGTTTTCAATACTTTTTTCAAAAGTTATATTGGGGGTGATTTCATCCAGAATGTGGTCGCCGGAAATCAGGATTTTACTTTTAGGTTCATACAGACATATATGACCAGGCGTGTGACCGGGGGTTTCCACGCAGGTGAAACTGTAATCACCAGCCTCAATCACATCATTTTCCCTGAGAATGGTAAAAACCTTTTGTATCCCCGAGTTGTACCTTCTGCCAGGGTGTTGCCGCATCGCATCGGGGAGTTCTTCCTTTGGGAAACCAAATACGCCAAACATTACGCCGATGTCATTCCAATAGGCGGCTGCACACATTTCGTTAACAAGCCTGGAATCAATTTCGCCACAATATAACGTAGACTTTTCCGTGGCCAGAGTCGCGGCCAGACCACTGTGATCGGCATGCAAGTGGGTAATTAAAATATCCGTTTTCTCCAGGTTTACATCGAGTGCGGCCAGTCCGGCGAACAAAGCTTTCCTGCTTTCTTCCCGGTTCCACCCGGTATCGACCAGCAGGTTCCTTTCCCTGCCTTTAACCAGATACGAATTCGTAGCCTTGAGAGGGCTTCTGGGCAGGGGAACTTCAATCTTGTAAATACCAGGCAGGATTTCTTGAATCACTTTAACGCCCTCTTCTCCAATATTCTAAACGAAGTCCCTGTCAGGAGCTCTTAAACTCTAAATTGTTCAAATAATACTGTAAAAAAGTTAGTATTGTTGTTAACTTTTATCTTACAAGCCTAAAAAAACAAAATGAAATATATTTTTACGATTGCACTGATAAGCTATGCCTATTAATCAAAAAATCCCCGGACTGTTTTAATCCAGGGACATACCACGTGATTTGTTATATTCGTTCTACAGTTGCCAGATAAATTAATTCGCCAAGTTTCCAGTCTTGCGCATCTCTTGACAAAGAACTTAATAATAGGTTTTGTCTATAAGTTTTATTCTGATCACTTGCCCCGCAATTTTATTCTTGCACCCGTCTTTTTTCGCACTCGGGACACTGTTTGAGCAGATCACAAGCTTCCTCGCCTTCTAATTCCTCGCAGAGCCCCCCGCACGGTTCAATGTGGATAAGGACATGAACACCGGAAAGAGATTTTCGCATGTCTTTCTCTATCCGGTTACAAAGAGAATGGACCGTCTCTATATGCTTGTCTTTCGGCACTACCAGGTGCAGGTCCACATACCGGTCGCTGCCTGATTTCCTGGTCCGCAGCTTATGATACTCAACATACTCATTTGAATATTTATTCAGAACTTCGTGAATAATAGATTCCTCTTCCTTGGGCAGTCCAAAATCCAAAATACTGCGCATCGAATCCCTAATCAGGTCAAAAGCAGCCTTAAATATCAACAAGGCCACTCCCAGAGCTATAATGGGGTCAATAATCTTATACCCGGTTACATATATGGCGCCCAAACCCACAAAGACTCCCAGTGATGTGTAGACGTCAGTGAGCAGGTGCCAGCCGTCAGCTGCCAGGGCCGGTGAATCTGTTTCCCTGGCCACCTTCAGCAATTTCTTCGAAACCAGGAAATTTACCGCTGCTGAAACTGCCATTACGGCAGCACCCAGGCCAAGGCTGTGAATTTCCCCGCCTCCTCTTAACTTGGGCACTGCGTTTAATATTATAATCACTCCCGCGGCGGCAATCATAAAGGCCTCAATTATGCTAGATAAATTTTCAACCTTGCCGTAGCCGTAATTATGCCTTTCATCAGCCGGCTTTGAAGATTTCCGCACGGCAGCGAAAGCTATTACCGCCGCGGCCAAATCCAGGCCGGAATGAAAGGCCTCGGATATAACACTGACCGAGTTGATAGACAGGCCTACGGCCAGTTTGCCAAACGTGAGCACCGTATTAGAAGCGATTGAAAGGGCGGCCGCCTTTACCTTAACATCCAAAAGAGGACCTCCTAAAGAACTGATAATGTACAACAACCTTAAGACTGATAATTATACTTATTATTATCAGGAATCATTATCATTTACCCTTAAAAGTAGAAATGCCCCGGTCTCATTCAATGAAACCCGTGGGCAAAAATTTTAGTATTTATCCTGCTTTTGATTTTTATAGTATTTTAGCCCACAGCTTTTTCCGTGTCAATCCTTATCCTCAACAGTTTATTATATGCAAGAACATGTCCGGCATGAATCTAAATTCAGATATCGGCAGCTAATCTAAAATCTTAATCAATTCTTCGATTTCATTTCTGATATTCAACTTTTCTTCCGGTGATATATGTTTTAAAAGAAAGCTGCTTTCTGTATATTTGCGAAATTCCCTGATGCCGTTAAGCAGTTGATTATATTCTTTCTGCTTTGCCTCAGAGTCCGTCCTTATTTCCTGCAGTACTGCTTCCCTCAGGGCGCTGACCGACAGTCCTTCCTGAAGTGTTCTTTCAGCCCAAATCTTCTGTTTCTCAGGATCTTTTATCTGGAGCAGTACCTTCCCATGGCCCTGTTTTATATCTCCGTTTATTAACATTGTCTGGACGTCGGGCGGCAGCTTTAGCAATCTCAAGGTGTTGGCAATATTGGGCTGAGGCCTGCCAAGCTTTGACGCCAGTTCTTCCTGGGTAAGTCCCTCTTCTTCCAGGATCTTTTTGTACGCCAGCGCTTCCTCTATGGGGTTAAGATTTTCCCTTTGCAGGTTTTCGATCAGCTGCAGCATCAACCTGGATTCACTATCATCAAAAATAATGGCGCGAATCGCTTTTACCTCTGCCAGCCTGGCCGCCTCAAAACGCCTGTGACCAACCAGGAGAGTGAACGTCTGATCGCTGTTCTCCCTGACTATCACAGGCTGCAGCAACCCTACATTGCTGATTGACTGGGCCAAACCCTTTATCGCGGCCTTATTAAAACCCTGTCTGACATTACCCTGGGTGACAATTTTTTCTATAGGAATGTCCATATACAAGACTACATCCCCCCTGGATT
>CAZPXL010000216.1:0-3783 GCA_964591005.1 uncultured Eubacteriales bacterium | reverse complement strand
TAATAATGACGAACACCATACCGGTGCCGAAGCAAAAGATGATCGATAAAATAAAAGTCCTGTCTGTGGCTCCGCTGTTGGGCGAGGCGATCATCCGCATCCACGAGGACCTTTCCGTGAGCAAGCTGTTTGACTAAAGGCGAAGATTAAAACAAATTCACAGGATTAAAACACGATTTACAGGGTTAAAAATTAATTAATGTTAAAGAACAAACTAACGGGCACATAATTTGTGCCCGTCAGCTTTTTAATACGGGGACATACCTCGTCTGCGGTGACAGGCCCCAAACAGAGGTGTGTCCCCATTCCGCTGTCTGGTAACATGCTACGATTAAAAGTTACAAAACCCGCAGGTGTGTCCCCATTCCGTTTACCGGCTGAAACCGCACCTGCAATTCTCACGTCTCATGTCCCACGTCTCACGCCGCTTATTTACGCGCTGGTCGCGAAGACGTGGTTGCCGATCCTGTTTACCACCGGGAGGGTCTTGATCCACTGGTCCCCGGCGATGTCAGGATTGTAGAAAAACAATGCCCCGCCGGTGGGATCATGTCCCTCAAGCGCCCGCAGGGCCGCCTGAACGGCCTGTTCATCCGGCTCCATGTTGATAGAGCCGTCTGCTACCGGCGAAAACTGGTAGACCCTGTTGGTTTTCTCGAAGATCACCTTTGTCAGCGTCTTGGGGAAATGCGGGCTGGCCAGCCTGTTCAATGTGACGGCGCCGACCGCGACCTGCCCCAGGAAGCTTTCGCCGCGGGCTTCCGCGTAAATCAGCCTGGCCAGGAGCATTACTTCCTCCGGTGATATGCCGCCCGGTAAACCCTCCGGTTTTTGGGGCAGTGCAAGCACATCACCCGGCCTGATCAGGCTGCCGGTCAGTTTGTTGACCATCATCAGCTCAGGCAGATCCACCCGGTACATGATGGCGATATCATATAAGGTATCGCCTTTTTGCACTGTATAGGTCAAAACATCAGAGGCGCCTGAGCCTGGCAGCAGGCCGCCGGAATTCTGCGCCCATGCGGCAACCGGCGCGAATGTGCAGGCGGCTGCCAGTGCTATTGCACATATTCTGGTGAGCATTTTGTTAGCACATATAATCAATACTCCTTTCTTTTAGGGCGTGCAAAATCTAGAATCGCATCATTCCCTAACTAAATTATGTACAAAATTTTCATAATTAATTCCTGTAATGCAAAATGAGACATGATAAGAAAATCATGTTTAAGCGTAAAAAAAACACCCAGGAAAACGATATGGTTTTTCATGAGTGTTAAGTTTTAATTTTTATATCAGGTAGTGTTGAGTTTCTTATACACTTGGAGGAGCGGGAGGTTTGTCCCGGCCCGCGGTGCCCGTCTCTTCATGATCAACATGCTGATCGCCCGTGAAGTATTCTTCGGTTTTATCGTTTTTAAGATCTTGAGCTGTTTCTTCAATAAGCTCTTTCTCGTCATCTTCTATTCTTTTAATTTCTTTCTTTACCTTTTCAATAGATTTATTTACGCTGCTGCCGAACTCCCTGGTTTTCTGCCTGGTGCTTTCCCAGAGGTGGCCGGTGGTCTCCCTGACATTTTTAAAGGTTTCCTGCAGCCCGCCATCCAGCTTGAATATATTTTCTCCGGCCTCGTTGGTAACCACTATCACTTCCCTGCCCACGGTCCTCACATAGGATATGTCAAGAAAGGCGCGGCCTTTCATCATGTTATTAATAAGGCTGCCCGAAAATTCCAGCCCGGTAATATTTCCGGTTTCCACTTCAATGTAATACTCGTCTACGAAGCCGAGCACGTTCCCGTTTTCAGCGACTATTTTGGCGCCGATAATCTTAACTCTGTCTTTTAACAGCTTGACTATATCGGGAAGGCCGGCGGCCTTTTGCACTCCGCTGGTCTTTTCAATAGTGATGGCGTCGTCACCGACACTGTGAACTTTATGATAGGGGATAAATCTTTGTTCCTTAAACCACCCTTTTTGTTCAATAACCAGCGCGGCTACTTTTTTTCCGGCAGGGTCCAATACAAGTTCCTTTACACTGCCGATATGCAGGCCTTCCTCCAGGCTGAACACAGGCATGGAAGCAAACCGTTTGCTTTTCCGCATCTTCTTGCCCCCCTTGAATCCAAAAAGTATCTTAGCTAATTCATATTCCTGCCGCGGAATGTTTATGACAAATAAAGGGAATAATAAAGTTCAAAAGGGGGTCTTATAAAAGATGGAAGCTGAATTGGAAGGCAGGGTAAGGTTGGAAAAAAGCAGCGGCGGCAAACATAAATTGAGGGAAAACGGGATGATCCCGGCCGTTGTTTATGGTAAAAACGCGGGCAGTATTTCAATTGCCGTGGACGCCAAGATTTTGAGAAAAATCCTGGAGGAAGCCGGCTCCAACGCATTGATAAACATGAAAATAAAAGAAAACGGTAAAACCAAAAAATACAAGGTGCTGGTAAAAGCAGTTCAATACGACCCGGTGCGGCGGGACTTGATCCACGCGGACTTTCACCAGATTTCGCTGAAGGACAAGGTGCACGCCACCGTCCCCGTTCACCTGGCCGGGACCGCTCCCGGCGCCGCTGCCGGCGGCATTTTAACAACACTGATGCGGCGGATCGAGGTGGAGTGCCTGGCGACGCAAATTCCCGAGTTCATAGAAATTGACGTTTCCGGACTGGATATAGGCGATGTAATTACAGTAGCGGACCTGGAACTGCCGCCTGAAATAAGGATCCTGGATGACCAGCACGCGCCGGTAGCCTCTGTAACCGCTCCTGACAAACCTGCCGCCGAAACGGCCGCTCCCGCTATAGAAGAGGAAGAGGCTGCCGCGGAAACGGGAAAACCCGCGGGGGACACCAAATAAAGGTAAACACATAACAGGATTAACAGGATTATTAGGGGTTTTCAAGATTAAGTCTTAATACAATTTTCACATGATTTACAAAATTATCAGGATTTAATTATTTTTTTAAAAATAATATTTTTACCTTAATCTTTTTAAAATCTTGTTAATCTTATAAATCCAGTTAATCCTGTGAAATTGTTTTAATTCTCTCACATCCCACATCCCACGTCTCAAGCCCAAAATGCTCTTTCCATCCGCGACCGCGCTGGAGTAAAATAGGTGGGAGATAGTTGGGAGGTGCCATTTTATGAAACTGATAGCAGGCCTGGGCAACCCGGGCAGGGAATATGCCGCGACCCGGCACAATATCGGCTTTATGGTGATCGACCGCCTGGCTCATAAACTGGGTTTGAAGGTTGATAAAAAAAAGTTTAAAGCCCTTTTTGGCCAGGGGCAGATAAGCTCTGAAAGGGTGCTGCTGGCCAAACCCCAGACATATATGAACCTGAGCGGGGACGCTGTCGCCGCGCTCCTGCGCTGGCACAAGCTCGGGCCCGCTGACCTCATAGTAGTTTTTGACGATATGGACCTGCCTCCCGGCAAGCTGCGGATCCGCCCGGAAGGCGGCTCCGGCGGGCATAAGGGGATGGAGTCCATTATCAGGTCGCTGGGCACCGAGAATTTTCCCAGGCTGAGAATCGGGGTGGGCAAGCCTGAGCACCCCGATTTTGACGGCGCTCACTATGTTTTGAGCCGCCTGACGGAGGAAGATGCCAGGACCTTTGAGGACTCTGTTAAATTAGCCGTAGACGCCATACAGTGTATTGTCGGTGAAGGGTTAGAAAAAGCCATGAATGAGTATAATAGAAAATAGACTTTTCAGAAGCCGTATTTTATCCAAAAATTGGGAGGCCGGGCTTTGAAGCTGCTTTATATTTGCG
>CAZPXL010000215.1:0-3817 GCA_964591005.1 uncultured Eubacteriales bacterium | reverse complement strand
CTGTCGTATATTACCTCTTCAGTTGCCGCATCCCAAATCTTTATCCCGAACTTATCAACACCGCCGCTGTCGGCCTGCCCGTCGACAGCGGTAATTATGAAGCAGTATTCCCCCTGGCCGTTGATCGTTCCGAGGCCTTTATACTGCACACTTGCCCCTGCCGCTTCAAGCCATTCATAACTGGTGCTCTTAAATTTGATGTCTGCCCCATTTAAATGGAACTGGGTATTGCCTTTAGGAACAGCGATCCCCTTTGTGTATTTGGATACAAAACTGAAGGTTGCTTTGTCCGAAAGCTCCGTGTTTTGCATAAAAGCTCCCCGGGGTGACTCGATCCAGCCGCCTCCTGTAACAGAACCTCCACCGGATAACTCCACGACAAAGCAGCGGAGTTCACGGACAGTGTTGCCCGCTACGTCGTTAGCCTCAACTTCCAGGGTGTATACACCCGTGTCTGGCACATAGCCGCTGCTGATATCCAAAGTCGAAGAACCATTTGTCACATAACCACCGCTCATGCTCACGGCTGTGGAACTATTTAAAAGATGCCCGACAGGGCCGGTTAAAACACCGCTCAGTGTGTCGCTGGCATCAAATTGTAAAGTCGTACCTGCCGGTAGGACTTCGTTGTCCCGTGGTGTTGCGATCGATATTACAGGTGGTGTCTTGTCTATCTTTATTTCAATATTATTAGCGGGTTCACTGTTGCCGTCCCTGTCCACGGAATAGAAATAGAGACTGGTTATTCCCTCGCTGCCAACAGTGAAAGGCGCGGCGTAATCATGCCAATTCACATTGTCAAAGCTGTATTTCGTATTATTTACCCCGGTGTCATTATCCGTGGCGCTCAGGGTAACCTGGACATCAGAGCGGTACCAACCGTCATTACCGGGAGTGCCGCTGAGCAGCGCATTGGTGACCGGGGCACTGCCGTCGCCCTCGTCGAAGCCGGTACTGGCAGCCTTGCTGATTAATACCTCGTCAATATACATGTTTCTGGCTTCCCATCCCGGGATAAATATGTAATCCGTTGAGTAAAACGCCGGATACAAGTTGTCGGTCGAGTAAGCGTCCAGTTTGCCGTCCACGTACAACGCAGTCCCGTCGCCTGACCATGTAAGAGCAATGTGGGTCCACTTGTGGAGAGGTATCGTGGCGTCGCCCGCGGGCAGGGGAGTAAGATTTGGATCAGGTACCGTGGAAGACTTCGTAAATGTAATAATTTTTCCTTCGCTGTTAAATCCTAAATACAGGACATGTCCGTACGAAGGAACTGTTTCGGCCGGATATAAGTTGACATAAAAGAAATTAAAGTCGCTGTTTTGCAGCGGGTAGATCCACATCTCAACCGTTCCTTCCCGGCCGGCCGGATCATAATTATATGACCACTGCTCCCCTCCGTAGAAACTGAAACGGAGCCATCCCTGGCTGAGATACGCGGCTTTACCGAGGCCGGGCACGCTGTCGACGTAACTTATGTCACCGTCACTATATCCTGCTGAATTTGACCCGTTAAAATGTTCCAGGAAAATCGTGTCGCTGTCCGGCGCCAGCTCAGCAATCGCCAGTGCGGCTGGACCGCCCGGAGATAAAATGAATCCAATTGACAAGCAGCAGAACATGAAAAGTCTTATAAAAAAACTCTTCATTCTACACCCTCCCCATTCTAACTTCATATATTTGCCTTGATCATATAAATCAGGCAGAATTATTACAATACGCATAGGTCCTGCCGGCTTTAGGCTATTAGGCTTAATTTAAAAAAAGGATAACCCATCTTTATGTTTGCTAGCGGACAGGAAAACTGGTATACTTATAAGGTTTGGAAGGAGGTGTTGGTTTCATGACCGGCAACATGTTCAGAAATATCGCCATCATCGCCCACGTCGACCACGGCAAGACCACCCTGGTGGACGCCCTGCTCAGGCAGAGCGGCATATTCAGGGAAAACCAGCAGGTAGTGGAGAGGGTGATGGACTCAAATGAGCTGGAAAGGGAACGCGGCATCACCATTCTGGCCAAAAACACTTCTGTGCGTTACAAGGACATTAAGATTAATATAGTCGATACTCCCGGACATTCCGATTTCGGAGGCGAGGTTGAACGGGTGCTTAAAATGGTCGACGGCGTACTCCTTTTGGTGGACGCTTTCGAGGGCGCCATGCCCCAGACCCGGTTCGTTCTCCGCAAGGCCATGGAATTAAATTTGAAGGCTATTGTGGTCATCAACAAGATAGACCGTGACGGCGCCCGCGTTTCAGAAGTCGCGGACGAAATCCTGGATCTTTTCATTGATTTGGGTGCAGGTGAGGAACAGCTTGACTTTCCCGTCATTTATACTTCGGCCCGGGAAGGGACGGCAACCATTGACCCCAATGACCCGGGACAGGATATGGGGCCCCTTTTTGAGTCAATTATAAAAAACATACCGGCGCCGGCCGGTGATGTGATTGGCCCGCTTCAGCTGCTGGTTAACAATACCGAATACGATAACTTTGTCGGCCGGGTGGGGATCGGTTGTGTAAAGCGGGGGACAATCACAGCCGGTGGGCAGGTTAATATTATAAGCCACAACGGGGACCTGCGCCAGGGGCGTATCGGATCGCTTTATACCTTTGAAGGGCTGGAAAGAACAGCTGTTACAGAGGCGGTGTGCGGCGACATTGCCGCGTTTTCCGGCCTGGAGGACATCCGCATCGGCGAGACCGTGGCATGCAGGGACTACCCCGAGCAGCTTGACCCGATTACAGTGGACGAACCGACCCTGAAGATGAATTTCATGGTCAACGACAGCCCCTTCGCCGGCCTGGAGGGCAAATATCTGACCTCCCGCCACCTCAGGGCCCGGCTTTACAAGGAAATGGAGAAAAACGTCAGCCTGCGGGTGGATGATACCGACAGCCCCGATGTCTTTCAGGTCTGCGGGAGGGGCGAACTGCACCTGTCGATCCTGATTGAGACAATGCGACGGGAGGGCTTCGAGCTGCAGGTATCGAAGCCGGAGGTCATCTTCCGCTGGGACGCCGGCCGGAAGACAGAGCCGGTTGAGCTTCTTATGGTCGATATCCCGGAGGATAAAATGGGTACGGTAATGGAAATCATCGGAGCCAGAAAAGGAGAAATGGTCAACATGACTTCCCTCGGTCCGGACCAGATCAGGCTGGAATTTAAAGTACCAGCCCGCGGCCTGATCGGATTCCGCTCCCAGATGCTGTCCGAAACCAGGGGACACGGGGTGATGAGCCATCTTTACCTGGGCTATGAGCCATATAAAGGGGACATCAAGGAACGATACCAGGGCGTGCTGATCGCCTTCGAGACCGGGGAAGCCAACAGCTACGGGCTTCATTCCGTACAGGACCGCGGCGTGCTGTTCATCACACCCGGCACCAGGGTCTACGAGGGCATGGTCGTGGGCGAGCATTCCCGGGAGCAGGATCTTGAGGTCAACGTCTGCAAGAAAAAACACCTGACCAACATGCGCTCCAGCACCGCCGAAACCGCCCTGCGCCTGGAAGAACCCAGGGCATTCAGCCTCGAAGAAGCCCTGGAATATATCGGCACTGATGAACTGCTTGAAATTACCCCGAAAAACCTGCGCATGCGCAAGAGGGTGCTTAACAGGCAGGACCGCTCAAGAAGCCAGAAAAACTCGCAGCCGGCTTAAGATGACGATACACTTTATCAGAGAGTTTCATGAGAGACTCTCTTTTTTATTAATATATTCATTTAAGCCATTAACACATTGAGTCGTCCGTAACTGTTAACTTCAACCCAGAAATAAACAGAGGAATCACAAACATGGTACCTTGCGCCG
>CAZPXL010000214.1:1219-3881 GCA_964591005.1 uncultured Eubacteriales bacterium | reverse complement strand
CCCTTTGTTTCTTTAAGAAAAAAATGAGACAAAAAGAACGTCCCTTTGTTTCTTTAAGAAAAAAATGAGACAAAAAGAACGTCCCTTTGTTTCTTTTTTTTACACTTTGTCAGAAGCATTGTCACCGTTTGTATCCTGATTAGCTTTCCCTTTCTTTGCAAGAGATGCAAGCAAGGAACCCTTAACGAGTATACCGGCCAGTTTGTTATCCTCCCGGGTAACCGCTATAGGCAGGACAGCATCTGCCAGGATCGGGATGATATCACATATTTGTGTATCGGGTGTGACCTTGGGAACATTAGTGATAATGATATCATTCAAATCTTCATTTTCTTTAACTGCCCTTAAGGCATCTTCAGCCAGAACTATTCCGGACAGCTTGCGCTCCCTGTTTACCACAAAAATGCTTGATATCCCGTGTTCTTTCATCAGGCGCAGGGCAACGCGGGGGCCGTCCTTTAACGTTACAACAGGATCAGGCGCCTTCATAGCCCCTTCAGCAGTCAGCACCTTGGATAAATCAACATTTTCCACGAATTTTTCCACGTATTCATCTGCAGGGTTGGTCAATATTTCTTCAGGCGTGCCTATTTGAACAATAACTCCGTCTTTCATCAGGGCGATGCGGTCGCCTATCTTTAAAGCTTCGTCCAGGTCATGGGTGACGAAGAGGATAGTTTTGTTTAGCGCGCTTTGAATTGAGAGTAATTCATCCTGCAAACTCCTCCGGATCAAAGGGTCAAGGGCGCTGAAAGCCTCGTCCATGAGCAGGATATCCGGATCGCTGGCAAGCGCCCTGGCCAGTCCGACCCGCTGCTGCATGCCGCCGCTGAGTTGTGAAGGGTAGCTGTCTTCCAAACCCTGCAGGCCAACAATTTCCAATACCTGCATTGCCTTTTCCCGTCGCTCTGATAACGGTACCCCCTGAATTTCCAGCCCAAAAGCAATGTTATTGAGAATTGTACGATGGGGAAATAAAGCAAAGCGCTGAAAAACCATGCACATTTTTTTTCTGCGCAAATTCCGTATTGCTTCCTGGTTGGCCTTTGTAATGTCTTCTCCGTCTACCAGTATGGTGCCGCTTGTCGGTTTGATCAGAAGGTTGATACATCTCAGCAGGGTTGACTTCCCGCTTCCCGAGAGTCCCATAATAACGAATGTTTCACCTTCATTTACCTCGAAATTTATATTGTACGCCCCTACCGTCTGACGGGTCTTTTTGAAAATGTCATCTTTGCCGGCTCCATTTCTAAGCATATGAAGGGCCTTTTCTGTATGGTCGCCGAATATCTTGACCAGGTCTTTTACCACAATTTTTGCCATTGTTTCATTCCTTTCACCGAAATCAAATTATTTTTATAATATTTACCCCGTATAAGAAATTCAAACAGTTGATATAAACATAAACGTTAACAAATAAAACTGTTCATGTTATAATTATACTGACAACTTGCCAATTAATAAAGAGTTGTAAGTTTAATATGATAAATAAATTAGTTTATATCAAATGAGCCGGAAGGTATTGCCAAGGTTACAAAAGATGCTTCTATGAAAAGCTATTATCAAATTATTATGATAATAGCCCCAAAAAATAGTTGGAAAAATTAATTGAGAAGGAGCTGATATGGTGAATAAAAAAACCACAGAGCGGGGAAGTAAACTTAAGGTTTTAATTCTGCTGTTAGTCGTAGCTGTTTTAACGACTGCGGCTATAGGCTGTAATGCAGGCGGACAGAAAGCACAGCAAGATCCGATAATGTTTGGTGATTTTAACTGGGACAGCGCGTTAATTAACAATAGGATAGCTCAATTCATCATCGAGAACGGTTATGGTTATAAAACGGACAGCATGCCGGGAGAAACAATTCCGTTAATGCAGGGATTGGCCAGAGGCGACCTTGACGTTGCCATGGAAATCTGGGTTCAGAATTCTCAGGAAGCTTATGACAAGGGGATAGCTGAAGGCAGCTATATTGATTTGGGAACAAACTTTAACGACAATGTACAGGGGATGTTTGTGCCTGCGTATGTAATTAATGGAGACCCCGCAAGGGGAATTGAGCCAATGGCACCGGACCTCAAGTCCTATGAGGATCTCCCAAAATATTGGAAATTGTTTCAGGACCCCGAGGTTCCTACTCTGGGAAGGTTTTACGGAGGGGTTCCCGGGTGGGAAGCAGACAAAATTATGACGGAAAAATTTGAAACATACGGTCTGACCAAAAATTACAATATATTCCGCCCCGGCTCCGGAGCAGCACTGGCCTCTTCAATGGTTTCAGCCTACGAAAAAGGTCAGCCGTGGTTCGGTTACTACTGGGGCCCAACATGGGTTTTCGGCAAGCTGGACCTGATCCAGATAGAAGAGCCGCCCTACAGTGAAGAGTTGTGGAACGACGGGTACGGCTGTGAGTTCCCGGCTGTTGATGTAAATATTGTAGTCCACAAGGATTTGCCCGTTAGAGCTCCTGAAATTGTAGAATTTCTTAAGAAATTTGATATGACAAGCGATGTTATCAGTGAAACGCTGGCTTATATGACGGATGAAGGCGTAGAGGCAGACCAGGCAGCAATCTGGTTCCTAAAAGAAAAGACAGACATCTGGACCCAGTGGGTTCCCAATGACGTTGCTGAAAAAGTAAAGCAAAAACTTTAAAAAGTC
>CAZPXL010000214.1:0-1119 GCA_964591005.1 uncultured Eubacteriales bacterium | reverse complement strand
CTCTGGATTCCCTGGTGGGCAGTCATAATTATGGTAATCTACCTGGGCTGGAGAGCCACAAAATCGTGGTTAACCGCTCTGGTTATGGCCTTGCTGCTGATCATGGTGGGCAGTTTTGGTATGTGGGATTTAATGATGCAGACTCTCGCCATCGTAAGCGGCGCCGTTCTAATTTCAGTAGCGATGGGTATTCCTATAGGCATCATCATGGCTTCCAGCAAAAAAGTCGATGCATTTTTAAGGCCTGTTCTCGATGCCATGCAGACCATGCCCAGCTTTGTCTACCTGGTTCCTGCGTTAATGTTCTTCGGATTGGGTAAGGTGCCGGGGTTATTTGCCACACTTATCTACGCCTTACCGCCGGTTATTCGCCTTACGAGCCTGGGAATAGCTCAGGTTCCCGAAGACGTTATAGAGGCTGGCAGGGCATTCGGTTCAACTAAAATGCAGCTGTTAATGAAAATACAGCTGCCGCTTGCCATGCCAAGCATTATGACCGGTATTAACCAGACAACTATGATGGCTCTGGCCATGGTAGTGATTGCCTCCATGATCGGGGCACGGGGCCTTGGCGAGCAGGTGCTTATATCAATTGGCAGGATTGATGTGGGACGCGGCCTGGAAGCAGGCTTGAGCATTGTTGCCCTTGCTATTGTCATCGACCGCTTACTGCAGGGAATCGGGACCAGGAGACAGTTGTGAGGCCAGGTTGAGCTTCACTGGGCCCGGCCATCTTAATCTGCAAGAGGTTTATTATGAATAAAAATATTATTAGTTTGGATGACAAAATAAACGGTTGGGACGAAGAAACAGATATTGTTGTGATCGGAAGCGGTTTTGCAGGGCTTGCCGCGGCTATTGAAGCTCGTAATGCCGGGGCATCTGTTATTATTCTTGAAAAAATGAAAACATTTGGGGGTAACTCCATAATATCTGACGGAGGTATAGCCGCACCCGGGACTTCATTTCAAAAGAAATTTGGCATTAATGATTCTGCAGACATGATGTATACAGATATGATTAATGCAGGCCGTGAAATCAATTATCCCGATCTTGTAAAAGTTGTTGTGGATAATGCAAATGACGCTTTCAATTGGTCACGTGATTATCTGGGCGTTG
>CAZPXL010000213.1:0-3882 GCA_964591005.1 uncultured Eubacteriales bacterium | reverse complement strand
ACGCGCTGCCGCTGGCTCAAGCCACCACAAGCTCCAGCAAGTATGGCCCTTGCACAACATCCAGCAGTTCATTGATCACATCTTCGCCTTCGCCAATCACAAATATATCGATAAAATCTGCCATGGGCTCAGGGTTAAAGGCGCATGGCCCCCCCGCTATCACCAGGGGGCCTGCTTCATTTCTTTCATCGGCACGCAGGGGGATGCCGGCAAGGCTCAGCATATACAGTATGTTCGTAAAGCTCATCTCATACTGCAGGGTAAAAGCCGCTATATCAAAATCCTTTACCGGTTTTTGAGATTCCAGGGCGAACAGGAGCAGGCCTTTTTCACGCATCTTGTCCGCCATATCCGGCCAGGGGGCGAATACCCTCTCCATTAAAGCGTCCGGCCTGCTGTTTACAATACTATATAGTATTTGCATTCCCAGGTGGGACATGCCCACCTCATAAACATCCGGAAAGGCAAAAACCGTCTTAAGTTCAGTCGCATCCCAGTCTTTGCGCACAGTGTTCCACTCTCCGCCCGTATAGCGGGCGGGCTTTTTTACCTGGGGTAAAATTTGTTCCAGCTTGTCCATGTTATATCTCCCATGATTCCCTATTAACAGTAGTATTGCCCAAAGCAAACGGTAAAATATTCCTTTGGCTTATCATTTATGGCAATTTACAATTATATATTAAATTTTTCAATATTTACAGGGGTGCGAGCAGAAATGCAAGGAAATTTTATAAATTATTATGCCCTGAAAAGAAAAAAGCGGGGCCCCGCTCCAGGTTGTAGACAAAGTGCCCATGGTGTTGAGAACCCGCTTGGCTCCTGCTTCGCGTCGAGTAAACTTCGCGCTTGCTTCGGGCTCAATTGGACCGGCCTTCAACTCGCCATCCAGGCGATGAAGGCCTTTCGCGGACATCCTGTCCGCTCATCCAATTTCGCACCTCAGCTTCGCTTAGTTTACTGACGACGCTGCGCAATGGAGCAGCAGGTTTCAACACCATGGACTTTGCAGGATGAATTTGTCGACAGTCTGAAGCGGGGCACGGCCCGCTCTTCTTTAAAATATAATTTTATTTATTGAGTTTTATTAAATCACCCATACTTACGTCAACACCGTCTTTGAGAAGCGCGTCAACTATCTGTGCCTCGCTTACCACGCCTTTGTAATGCCAGTCTTTATCCAGCAGCATTACCACATGGAACCGTTGCGGGATAAAAGCCTTGATAATATCGCCAATACTGACATAGTCAAAAGAAACCAGGGGTTCGGCAGGCAGGACCCCTGAAGCGACGAGCTCCAGCTTCTTTTGAGTTAAATGCCTGACAAAATGGTACGGTGCGAGTCCTTTTTCACGTGTGGCGGCGTAGAGAAGAAAACTCCCGGTAATCAGTATGTCCAGTCCGGATACTCCCATCAGCAACCCGGCAGTTCCGAGAAGGACAATCGAAACGCCCCAGAACTGGCCTAACCATGCCGCTTTATAGGTAGCCTGTCTAAACCCCACCCGCTTTGAAAGGTAAGCGCGAAAAACTCTTCCGCCATCCAGGGGAAGCGCCGGGAGCAGGTTAAAAGCGGCAACCAGGAGGTTGCACTGAAGAAAGAAAGACATTAGTTCATCGTCCCACAGCCCGTAACCTTTTAAGGCAGTACCCAGGCCAGCCAGCAAAAGGTTCGCCGCCGGACCGGCGGCTGCGACCAATGCCTCCCTGGAAGGCTCCAGGACTACTTCGCCTCCGATGCGGCTGACACCGCCAAAAGGCAGAAGTTCAACATCCGTCACGTTAACGCCAAAGCGCCGGGCTATCGCGACATGCGCCAGTTCGTGCAGCAGCACGACTGAAAATGCAATCAGGCCCTTTACCAGGACCCCGGCTACAAAAAACAGCCCGAGCAGGGCCAGGAACGCATTGTTCAGATGAATCTCAATACCGGACACAGTACCTATTTTCAAAGAAACGACCTCTCTCTAGAACAGAAATATTTTCACAAGATTAACAAGATTTACAGAATTAACAGGATTTTTTATTTTTTAATATTATTGGTTAAACTGCAACCTGCTGAGCGGGTCTACCAGTTTTTCATTTTCTCTGAGTTCAAAATGCAGGCTGCCGCCTGTCACTTCGCCCGTATTCCCAACTTCACCGACAGTCTGCCCGGCCTTGATATCCTGCCCTTCACTAACCGCGGCCCTGGCAAGTTCGCCGTACAGCGTGTAAAACCCCTGGCCGTGATCGATTAAAACGTATTTACCCAATTCCCGGCTGTCGCCCAGCTTTTTCACCTTTCCGTCCACAACAGCTTTTACCTCACTTCCCACAGGGGCTGCAATGTCGATGCCCGGATGAAAACGCTCCAGGTTGTCTACAGGGTCCACCACCATCCCAAAACTACGGACGACTTTGCCTGAAACAGGGAGAGGCAGCGCACCGGACGCCGCATTATTATTTGACATTGAGACAACCGGCTGGGGGCTGCTGAAAAAAGGCCAATCAGCGTTAGCCAGCTGCAGCCCATATTGGACTACCCTTTCAAATACCGGCTGGTAATCCCATTCCGTGGTAAGTATGTACCTTAAATTTTCTTTTGCTTGAACACCCCAGGGGCTGCTTGTCCCCCTTAGAGCGAGAAAAGCAGCCAGTATAAGCAAAACAGCCGCGACACGATAGAAATTACCCCTTTTGCTGCCGTACTGTTTTGGTTTTTTCCATTTGGGCTGCCGGTAGTACACCGAACCCCAGTCGTCCTGTTTAAAAGCGTTGTTGGTTTTCTCAAAGCCTTTCAAGAGTATCACCCCGAATTTCATTGTTAATTATTTGATTTCCTGATTCAATATATTTTCCTTTAAAAGGAAATATGACAGGGGAAAATAAAAAACCGGAGCGTTTGCTCCGGTCCGTCAGAACAGTATATTCTGCTTTTTCATGTTGATATTGAGCAGCAGGCCAAGCGCCGCCATGTTGGTAATCATGTTGCTGCCGCCGTAGCTGAACATCGACAGGGGTATGCCTGTTACCGGCATGATTCCTATGGTCATGCCTACATTGACAAAGACATGAAATGTTATCATGGAAATTACACCGGCAGACAATAGAAACCCAAAGTTGTCCTTGGCGTTTACAGCTATATAAATAAGGCGGTAAATTAAAATGAAAAAGAGAAGCAAAAGAGCGACAGCACCGGCAAAACCCATTTCTTCGCCAACTACTGAGAAAATAAAGTCAGTATCCTGGATGGGCAGAAAACTGCCATGAGTCTGGCTTCCCTGAAACAGCCCCCTCCCAAACAGGCCGCCCTGCCCGATGGCGATCTGGGACTGAATAACGTGGTAGCCGTCACCATGCCAGTCCACCCATGGGTTAATGAAAATTGTAAGCCGCCTCAGCTGGTAGTCTTTTAAGGGTATCCAAAGGTTATAAGCGCTGTTGGCCTCAAACCAGAAATGTGCCCAGATCCACAGTGAAACAATGGCCAGGCTGCCCGCGATAAGTCCAACAAGCAGCCATGGGCGCGCACCCGCAGCGAAAAGCATGCCAAACATAATCGCCATGAAAACCAGGGATGTGCCCAGATCAGGCTGTTTTAAAATTAACAATGTCGGCGCACCGATAAAGGCAAAACACGGTATAAGGTCTCTGAATTTTTTAAGCTTGCCCTGGCGCGAGTTAAGAAAAACAGCAAAACAAACGATAATGATAACCTTGGAAAACTCAGAAGGCTGAAAACGGAATGGCCCGATTTCGATCCAGCGCTGCGCCCCGAGGGCAGAATCGCCCATAAATATGACAGCGCCCAATATCACCAGGTTTAAAATGTAAAGGGGTTTCATGTACTTGGCCAGATCTTCATAATTAATATTAAGCATAAATATCATGGCCACCAGGCCT
>CAZPXL010000212.1:0-3888 GCA_964591005.1 uncultured Eubacteriales bacterium | reverse complement strand
TTTTGCGGAAGCCGTCTATTCCGGCTCTATGCAGGTAGAGGGAGTAGAATCGGTTCTGGCTGAAAATGAAAAGAAAGCCCTGGAGATATTAAAAAGCGGCAGGGTACCGGTGTTGGTGGACCCGGAGGCCCAGGTGGTGGGCCAAACTCAGCCAATAGCCGTTATTGACGCTGTGATGGCTAAAAGAAACATCGGTACTAAAATTAACGACGCCCCACTTGTTATTGGTTTGGGGCCCGGGTTTACCGCCGGCGTGGATGTGCACGCGGTGGTTGAAACACAGAGGGGGCATAACCTGGGCAGAGTATTGTACCAGGGAAAGGCTGCTTCCAACACCGGAGTTCCGGGTGCAGTTATGGGTTTCGCCGCGGAAAGGATCTTAAGAGCCCCGGCTGACGGGGTGGTCACGCCGTACCGCAATATCGGTGAGTGTGTGGCAAAAGGAGACGCAACTGCTTTTATTGGAAGCATTTCGGTTAAGGCAGAGATATCCGGTGTTTTAAGAGGTATGATCAAACCGGGTGTTTGGGTTGCGCGCGGCACGAAAATTGGTGATATTGACCCACGCGGTTTAGTCGATTATTGCTACAGCATATCGGACAAGGCTCTTGCTGTAGGCGGCGGTGTGCTGCAAGCCGTATCCCGGCATTTTTTTTGCTAGGCCAAAAAATGGGACAAGTGTAAAGGCTGGTAAAATTGCTGCTCGACGGGAGAATATAATGTGTATTGCGTTTAACCCACATCTCCTTTCCATCTTTTCCTTTGACATGGATAACCTTTAAAAGAACGCTGGCAGTTATCCATGTCAAAGAATTTTTTTGGAAATAATTGCTGTGCAAAGGAATTTTGTTAGTTTGCCAGGGTTTTTTTCATCCAGTCCAGAAGGCTCAGCCCGAATTTTTCCCGAATGTTTTCCACTTCCTCAAACCCCTTGATTTCTCCGTAATGCAGGGACATCACCATGTCCAGCACCGGCTCGACTTCGGAAACCTCGTGAGTCGAAATGAAAACCGTCTGCTCCCGCAGGTCAAGGTAGGAGATCATGGACTTGATTATGGCATCCCGGGCCAGCGGGTCGAGCCCGGCCAGGGGTTCATCCATCAGGACCAGCGGCGCCCGCCGGGACAGGGCCAGTGTTATTTTTAACCTGCCCAGGTTGCCCTTGGATAGATGCCTTACTTTTTTATCCGGCTCAAGACCCATGAAACTCAATATTTCTTCAGCTTTCTTCAAATCAAAATCTGCGAATAGACCGGCGTTATACCTTATTGTCTCCTGTACGGTAAAGAAGGGGTAAAGGACGTCCTTTTCCGAGAGGAAGGCCACTTCTTCCGCTATGCGGCGGTTCGCTGGTTTGCCGTTTACTGTTACCGAGCCCTGGTTGGGATGGGCCAGCCCCGCGATTAGTTTTAAAATTGTTGATTTACCGCTGCCGTTTGGCCCCACCAGGGCGATTATTTTACCCTGCGGCAGGTCGAAGCTTATATTTTTTACAGCCGCCTGTGCCATGTATTTTTTGGTCACGTTATCAAATTTCACAATATGGTCGGACATTATATACCTCTCCCGTCTTTTGTTTTTAACAGTTCTTTGCGAACGCCTTCCAGTATTTCCTCGGGGCTGAAGCCAGTTTCTCTCATGTCTTTGATAAAGCTGCCGATTTGCTCGCTTTTCAGGTCTTCCCGCAGCTGTCTCAGCCGGGTCTTATTTTCTGTGATAAAAGAACCCAGGCCGCGCCTTGTTTCGGCAATTCCCAGGCGTTCCAGTTCGCTGTAAACCCTTTGCACGGTATTGGGGTTCACCCCGATCTGCAGGGCCATTTCCCGTACCGAGGGCAGTTTGTCCCCTGCTTTAAGCTCGCTTCGCACCACCTGCCGGCAGATGCGCTGCAGTATTTGCAGGTAGATAGGCTGAGTGCTGTTAAATGCCTGGCTCATAACATCACACCTCTACTTTATGGTCTATCAGCCAGGCTGAAAGGGCGTATAAACCAACGGTCAGGAGAGAGTAGAGCAAAATATCGCCTGTGAAGATCTGGGCCGTGTTTATATGCGACGGGACTGCCATGGGCAGGTTATGAATGCCGATATTAATCGGGCCCCAGTCGGTTATTACTTTATACAACCAGGTCTGCTGCAGGTGGCCGAAGCCAGCTGTTGCCACAGTGAAAACGGCGATGCCGGCCAGCCAGCGGAACCTGCCCAGCAAATTCCCGGCCATTGCATTCGCAACCGAGATCAATGTGGCCCAGGCTCCAATGTAGATACTGGCGGCGACGGTGAAAAGGGCGGCGTAAGTACCGGTTTCCAGGACAAATGGAAGCAGGGACGAAGTGCTGATGCCGGCCAGTTGTTCCGGGTTAGGGTTAATTGTAATCCCGAGCAGCAGCATACCCGCTGTAATTATAATGATCGCCAGCATCTGCAGCATGGCGACGGCCAGCTTGGCCATAAGCAGCATCCAGGCGGGCTGGGGGCAGTGCAGCCAGAGGTGGGGTGTGACTTTCCATTCCCAGGCCAGGCTTTTCAATATATACATGGCCGGGTAAAAAAGCAGGACCACCAGGAGGATGGCAGCCGGGGCGAAAACAAGCACGGTGCCGCGGCTGTATGACTGGAAGACCAGCCACAGGCCTCCGATAAAGATAATGGCGAGGGACAGGATAGCTGAATTCCGGGTCATGCGGAATTCCTTTTGAAGCAGGGTTAACCAGGCGTTCATTCTTGTTCAGTCCTCCTAAAATGTAGTGTGTTACTGTATTAACTAAATAGTACACTATGTCACTGTTACTGTCAATATTTTTTTTATTGAAAATTTGCAGCCATGGTAGTAATATTGTGGTGGGACTGTAATTAATGGCCTGGATTAAACTGCTCCCATAGACGGGAGCAGTTTAATTTTTATATTTTCGCGAAGAGGGAAGAAGTAATGCCGGGGATTGTTAAAGAGCCTGGGAAAACCAGGACAAATTTTGCCGGGATGTTGAAAGCAGCCTTTAAACTGTTTAAAAAACTATTCGGCATTACCATTGGCGCGGCGCTTATCGCCGTCGCCTTTAACGCCTTCGTCATACCATACGGGCTGCTTTCGGGCGGGGTTTCCGGACTGGCCTTATTGGGGAATTACCTGTACAAATTTCCTGTTTACCTGGGCATATTTATACTTAATATTCCTATTTTCCTGTGGGGGCTGAAGGAGCTCCAGTGGAAATTAATATTATACAGCGCGGTGGGGACAGGAGTTGTTATCGCGGCGCTGCCCTTGTCCGCGCCTTACATCCCAGTACCCGTTCTGGACCTCTTCCTGGCGTCTGTCTTTTCCGGTGTTGTGGGCGGGTTCGGCAGCGGCATTATATTCAAGATGGGCGCTTCTGCCGGCGGCACGGATATCGCGGCCATTATTATGAAAAGGAAGAAAAACATATCTGTCGGAGCCACCAACTTTTACTGCAATATTGCGGTGCTGGCGCTCTCACTCTACTTCTTCGATCTGAAAATCGCCCTGTATACCGCCATCAGCATGTGGGTTGGGGCCAGGGTTACCGACAGCGTTATTGAAGGCTTCAACCGCAACAAGTCGGTTACGATTATTTCCGACAGGAGCAGTGAAATAGCGGAAAGGATCATGAAGGAAGTTGACAGGGGCGTCACCTACCTGGAAGGGCACGGGGCTTATACCGGTGAGCCAAAGCGCCTGATCAACTGCGTCGTCGGCCATTATGAAATAGCAAAACTCAAGGAGATCGTCATTGATGTCGACAGGGACGCTTTTATTTTTATCACGGAAACGGTGGAAGTTATGGGCAAGGGGTTTACAGTATAAAAGCACACGGGGACGGTTGATATGCTCCCCTTTGAGTAGACACCTGAAATAACAAAAATTCAGGAC
>CAZPXL010000211.1:0-3891 GCA_964591005.1 uncultured Eubacteriales bacterium | reverse complement strand
GTCAAAAACAACAAAAACAGCCGGGCGCTCCAAAGAGGTCCGGCCGATTGTTTTCAAATCTTTCATCCTGCCCCGGGACTGAAGTGCGGCAAATGACGGCTTCCCTTCTTTAAAGACGACAATTTCCCCGTCAAGTATTGCCGGCGCATTGTTAACTTTCTCGTGCAGTTTGGCCAGTTCCGGGAATTTAGCGGTCAGGTCAATGCCGTTCCGCGAGTACAGGACCGTGGTTTTCCCCTCCAGGTAGGACAAACAGCGGTAGCCGTCCCATTTAACTTCAAAAAGATGTTCCTCGCTGTCATAAGGCTTGGAGCTTGTGGCCAGCATGGGGCGAAGCAGAGGTAAACCTACCGTGGTAGTCATTACAGCCTCCATATTAATTGTTCCTAAATCTATTTGGCGGGCTGAAGCCCGCCCTACATGCCGAGGAGTGTTCCCGATTGAGATGGCGGGATAAATCCCGCCCTATATGCCGGGGAATTGTTCCAAAGAGTATGGGTAGTATTACCCGGAAATACATGTCTCACGTCCCACGACCCAATCAGGATGTTTTTCTGCGGGCACGGGTTTTTGCGGCCTTTAACTTTTGAGCGTCAGCGTCTTCCGTAGTTTTGTTCTCCATCGCCGCCTTTTTCTGGTCTCTTTCTTCCTTCGCTAAATTGATGCTGGCTTTTAAAGCCTCCATGAGGTCGACAACCTTGCCGGTTTCCTGCCTGGCCGGTGTTTCGATCACTTCCCCGGCGATTTTGGCCTGAATTATTTCCATCAGTCCCTGCCTGTACGTGTCGGTGTATTTCTCAGGCTGGAACTCCGCTGAAAGGCTGTTGATCAGGCTTACCGCCATTTTAATTTCATTGTCGTGCAGGTTGACCTGGTAGTTTAATTCGGTCAGCGCGTCAGTGTGCCTGATCTCGTCAGGGTAATGCATGGTGCTCATCATAATGGTCCTGCCGCTTACCCTGATGGCCGCCAGGCTCTCGCGGCTGCGGATCATCACCCTGGCTACGGCCACCTTTCCGGTTTCATCCATTGCCCTTTTCAACAGCTCGTAGACCTTGGCCCCGCCTTCTCCCGGCGCCAGGTAATATGACTTTTCGTAGTAGACCGGGTCGATCTCGGCCAGGTCCACGAAGTCCAGGATTTCAATGCTTTTACCGGGACCGTTTATAACATCTTTTTCAAAGTCTTCGTCCTCGAGGATCACATACTTGCCTTTTTCATATTCATAGCCGCGCACGATGTCGTCCATGGATACTTCTGTCTGGCAGTACGGACAATACTTCCTGTACTGTACGGGGTTCTTGCATTTCTTATGGAGGTAATTAAACTTTATATCTTTATGCTCGGTTGCGGCGTAGAGTTTCACCGGCACGTAAACCAGGCCGAAGCTAATGGCGCCTTTCCACATGGAGCGCATTTTATCACCTCAGACGTTTGTATTACCTCTATTATTTCCTCCGCTGACAAACTAATGCGGCTTACATAAACGTATCGATGATATAAATTTAAAACCCGGGCATTATTGCCCGGGCTCACAATTCGGTTTACATGGGCGGCACGGCACCCGGCGCCTTCGGGGCTGTCTGAACTTGCGCCTGGTCCCCGCCCCGTCCGAACATGGACTGAATCTGCGCAATCACCTGCGGCGCCACGTCTATCAAGCGGTCATATATGGCATTCCCGTCTACCGGCAGCAGGCGGATCTTGCCGTTGCCCACCACCAAAAACCCGATCGGTTTAACCGAGACACCAGCCCCGCTGCCGCCTCCGAAAGCGGGCATCTGCTTCTCTCCTTCCCCCCGGTCGGCACTGATTTCGAACTCACCGCCGCCGGCGGCGAAACCGCAGGCCACACGGGAGATTGGAATGATTACAGTGCCGTCCGGGGTTTCCACCGGATCCCCGACAACCGTGTTCACGTCAACCATTTCTTTTATGCTTTCCATCGCCGTTTTCATCAGGCCTTCTATCGGATGCTGCTCAGGCAAGCCATATCACCCACCTTTTTATTTTAATCTGATAACCAGGGCTTTGAAACTTGTAAAGATAATATAGCCGATTCTTACCTCAAATATGCAGTCAAGGTTAGTGTTGAAGCAGGCCTTTTTAAAATTCGGCGAGACATTTATAACCGGATTTGTTCCCCCGGCTGAAAATACATGGTAGATAAAACTCAACATAAAGCCTTTTAATCCCCAGAACGTGCCGGTTAGTATCCCGGTCTGGGAAGGCTCCCCTGCGCCTATTTCGGTCCGCCAGTGAAAACGCCGCAGTTTAACATGGCTGAAAAGATATAGTATCACGGGGTAGTATCTTTTTATGTTGAGAATTGCCCTGTATAGAATATTAAGTAACTTTGCCGGTGCGGGGATGCGGACTTTCTTTTTATCTTCCGCTATCGTCCTGCCGCCTTTTCCCTCTATCTCTGTCTGTAACTTATACGCCGGCCGCGGCCAGAAAAAAGGCTTTAACCCCGGCCGCTTTTTTTCCCGTGGTCTGGCATACGGCTCCATTTTTATAACCGGTATTTCCAGCTTGTAATGGATTAACCCGCGCCAGAGCGTGAGGCCGAGGGCGAAATGATCGTCCTTCCCCTGCTTGCGGTAGCTCAGCCGCAGGGTTAACTTTGTGAGGAAAATGACAAGCAGAAAGATCACCGCGAGAATTACCAGTAGGAATGCCCTGCCCACCTGCTTCCCTCCCCCGGGCATATTTTTCCACCTATGGGCGGGAATATACGGCAGCACCCAGTTATATCCGCCTTCACATTCGTATAAAGAATTAAGGACAATATGAAATCCGGGTATTTGCTGTTTTATAAAGGGGAAAATCAGGCAGCCAGAGAAATATTTATGAAGTCACTGAGGAGGTTGATATTATGAAGCGAATACTAATGTTATCTATTGTTTTAACAATATGTTTTTCTCAAATGGCATATGCCGCCCCAACTGTGATCTTGGACGGCGAGCCAGTTCTGTTCAGCATTTCCCCTATTAATGACAACGGCAGAGTCCAGGTTCCCCTGCGGGATACTTTTGAGGCGCTTGGCGCTGTGGTCGGGTGGGACGGCAGGACTAAAACAATAACCGCTGAAAAGGGTTCTGACGAGATAAAACTTGTTATCGGCGGGCAGGCTTATGTAAACGGCCGGGAGGTCAAGCTTGACACGCCGGCTAAGATCGTTCAGGGGTATACCATGGTGCCCCTGCGCTTTGCGGCTGAGTCTCTTAATTGCAGTGTGTCCTGGAACGGGACTGCCGAGACCGTAACTGTATCGTCAAAAGAGTCTGAAACTCCTATTCAGCCACAGGCAAATTTATATGACGGCTATCAGGAAGCCCGGTATTACCTTGATAAAATAGGGTTCGACACGGGAAACCGGGACTCAGCAAACAAAGGCGGGCAAGCAGTCTTAACAGCTTCAAGCATTATCCTGTTCCAATACAAAATGGGCTTAAGAATAACCGGCCAATTTGACGCAAATACAAAAGCCGCCCTTGAACAATGTACCGAAGGCGGATGGACCCATGGCGAAATCATGAAACTGGAAGGCAGGCAGCTTCAACCTTTATCCGATAGCCCCGAAGTCAACGGAATGCTCAGTAAAAATATTATGACCGCAATACCCGTTGTTAACGAGCGAAAAGCTTTACTCCCGGAAATCACAGCTGTCGGGTGGGCCAGCCTGGTGCAGGCGGCGGCGAAAGATCATAAAAACGATATGAGCAGGTTTTTGCTTAAGAGCTGGGATGCCGGTTATCGCTCGTATCTGGAACAGGTAAATGGTTTTAATAAAAACGGGCCGGCGCTGAATTCAATACCAGGTACCAGCCCCCACGGCTGGGGCAGGGGTATCGACCTTAACACCTCGGACCCGCAAACCGGCAGAGC
>CAZPXL010000210.1:0-3915 GCA_964591005.1 uncultured Eubacteriales bacterium | reverse complement strand
CCTCCAGGGTTCCCACCAGTGTGCGCTGCTCCGGCCTGGTGCCCCACCTGACCAGAGCCGCCGGAGTTTTTGGAGATCTGCCGTTTTCCATCAACCGTTTCGCGATATGCGGCAGGTTGGCCATTCCCATCAAAAATACAAGGGTGCCGGCTCCTGTGGCTATTTTTGCCCATTCTATGCTTGAATCCTCTTTCAAAGGGTCTTCGTTGCCTGTGATGATTGCAAAAGTGGAGGTAAAATCGCGGTGCGTCACAGGAATGCCCGCGTAAGCCGCCGCAGCTATGGCGGATGTAACGCCCGGCACAATTTCAAAAGGCACGCCTGCGCTCGCAAGGGCTTCAGCCTCTTCACCGCCCCGGCCGAAAACGAAAGGATCTCCGCCCTTGAGCCTGGCCACCATCTTACCGCTTAAAGCCTTTTCTACCAACAGACGGTTTATTTCAGACTGTTTCAGAGTGTGCCTTTCAGGTGATTTGCCAACATAAATTAATTCCGCTTCAGGCCGGGCAAGTTTTAATAATTTCTCACTGACCAGGCGGTCGTATATAATTGTGTCACATTTCTGTATGCACTCCAGGCCTTTTAAGGTAATCAGCCTGGGGTCTCCCGGCCCCGCGCCGACCAGGTATACGGTTCCTTTATTCATTGCAGCTGTTCTCCTGTCGCATTCTGCTTAATATTTCTTCCGCGCCTGACTCCAACAGCCTTTCCGCCAGTTTAACGCCAATGGCTTCAGCTTCCGTCACGTCTCCAATTATTGAAGAACGGACCATGTTTACGCCGTCAATGCTTACAACCGCGCCTTCCAGACGCAGGGAACCGCCTTCAGCCACGGCATGGGCGCCAATGGGCACCTGGCAGCCTCCTTCTAGTTTTTTCAAAAAAGCCCTTTCAGCGCTCACAGCCTGGCGTGATTCACGGTGGTCAATATTTCTTAACAGATCGAGTATTTCAACATTTGCAGAGGCTGCTTCCACTCCAATAGCCCCCTGGCCGGCCGCGGGCAGCAGTATATCAATGGGGATAACCTGTGATATCCTGTGGTCAAGGCCCATGCGGTGCACTCCGGCGTATGCCAGGACGGTTGCGTCAAACTTTTTTTCGTCCAGCTTTTTTATGCGAGTCTGGACGTTCCCCCGCAGATTTGCTGTTCTAAGATCTCTCCGGTAGTGGAGCAACTGGGCGGCCCGCCGGAGGCTGCTGGTGCCAATTAACGCTCCTGCCGGAAGTTCTGCCAGGTTTTTGCCGTCGCGCGATATTAACACGTCGCCCGGATATTCCCGTTCGCACACAGCTCCAATAGAAAGGCCGTCCGGCAGGGTTGTAGGCAGGTCCTTCATACTGTGCACAGCCATGTCAATTTCCCCTCGCAGCATGGCATACTCCAGCTCTTTGGTAAACAGGCCCTTGTCCCCTATTTTAGCCAGGGCTACATCCAGGATGTTGTCACCCTGGGTACGGATGCCTTTAATGCGGCAGCTTAATTCAGGTTTTATTTTTTTTAATTGTTCAACCACCCAGCAGGCTTGCCACATGGCAAGCCTGCTTTCTCTTGTCCCCACAACAATCTCATGTTTCAAGTCAAGTTCCCCTAACATATATTGCAGCAGATATATTTATTTTTAACATCCTGCTGTGGTGTTATAATTATGATTAGCTTTTATATGTTATTTAATCATTTGCTGTTTTTCATTTCCGCCCGGGTCTGATTGTTTCCTCGGTTTCTGTCCCGGCACATCCAGGTCAAATAAATTTTGCATTATCTCGGTGTACAGGTGCCCCTCCACAGTCAGGGCATATTTTTTCAGCTGGGTGATGGGAACATGCAGCACCTGGTTGACAATTGAGTTGGCCAGGGACGAGACAACCTTCTGGTCATGTTCCGATAATTCACCAAGCCGGTTTAACGCCCGCTGCAGTTCTTTTTGCTTTATTTCTTCTCCCCAATTTTTTAGTGCGGCGACGGTAGGTATGACAAACTGCGTGCCGTGCCATTTCATGAATTTCTCAAGCTCTTCTTCAATTATTAATTCGGCCTTGTTGGCCGCGTTTTTTCTTTCGGTCAGGTTGTGGTCAACAACAGTTTTCAGGTCGTCAATATCATAAAGAGTAACCCCGGGCAGCTTGCCCACTTCGGTATCAATGTCCCTGGGCACCGCAATGTCGACCATAAATAATTTTTTATTGTTGCGCTTCGCCATGACGCGCCGCATCTCTTCGGTTTTCACCACTGTGTGCGATGCCGCCGTGCAGCTGATAACGATATCCGCCGACTCCATATATTGATACAGTTCGTTAAAGTTGACAGCTTTGCCGTTAAACTGGGCGGCAAGCGCTTTCGCGCGGTCAAAAGAACGGTTTGAAACAATTACGCCGGAAATACCGTTGTCGACGAGGTGTCTGGCTGTCAGTTCACTCATTTTGCCGGCGCCGATGATCAGCACCTGGCGCTTATTTAAATCACCCAGAACCTGCTTGGCCAATTCAACAGCGGCATAGCTTATTGAAACAGCATTGCGGTCAATGCCTGTTTCCGTGCGGACCCTTTTGCCGACAGTTAGAGCAAGCTGGAAAAGAGTGTTGATAACGCGGTTTGTAGCTTCATATTCTACGGCTTCAAGGTATGCGGACCGTAACTGGCCCAGGATCTGAGTCTCGCCCAGCAGCATCGAGTCCAGGCCTGAGGCAACCCGGAAAGTGTGGCGGATCATATCATAGAGGGTGTGGCAGTAGGTAAAGTTCTTAATTTCTGATTTGTTTACCCCCGACCAGCGGGACAGAAAATCCCAGATGGCATTGATCCCTTCGTCCATCTCAAGGGTAGCGGCATATATTTCAGTCCTGTTGCAGGTGGATAAAATAACACAGCCCTCAATAACAGGATACGATTTCAAACGTCTCAGAGCATCTTTAAGCGTATATCCGGGAAAGGACAGTTTTTCCCTGACCTCAACGGGTGCGGTCCTGTGGTTAAGACCCACTACCGTGATAAGCACTTAATAACATCTCCTTTGCCTGTTCAAGCCGGCCTTTTTTCAGCATGCTCATGATTTCTTCATTCACAAGGTTTTCAAGCACCTTTTTTTTCTTTTCAGGATCAGTGACATTCTTAATTACTTCTTTTCTCAAGCCACCCAGCAGCTCTAAAAATTCACCGTATTGAGGTCCATAAACCGACTCTAATTCTTCCCTGATCTTCCTGGCCAGCAGCGGGCTTTTGCCTTCTGTTGACACAGCTATGGCGAGAGAACCTCTCCTTACCGCCGCCGGCACAAAAAAACTGCATTTTGCCGGGTCATCTACAGCATTTATCATAATGTTCAGACCCGCGCAATCGTCTGCAATCTGCCTGTTCACATCTTCCCTGCCGGTGGCGCTGAAAACCAGAAACACTTCTTTAAGGTCCGAGCTTTCATAGATACCCTGCCTGTATGAAATCAAACCTTCCCCGGCCATAGATTTAAGTGCGGGAGACAACCCGGGGCTTACAACATAAACCAGCGCTCCGCATTCAATCAGGGACCGCGCCTTGCGCTCCGCCACATTGCCGCCGCCAACGACCAGGCATTTTTTGTTTTTCAAATCCAGAGATACCATGTAAAGTCCAGCCATGCCTACCGCCTGCAAAGTTATTTGTTAAACTTTTACTTCTGCCTTAAAACTTCCTGGCGCACACGAAATCCGCCGCCCTGCTCAGGGTCAGCCGGGTCGGTATGTCAGGCAGTTCTTTTAATTCCGTTTTCGCTTTTAATATATATTTTTTTGCAATATTAAATGAATACTCAATGGCACCGGAGTTCCTTACAATTTCCAATGCTTCATTTACCTCGGCATCGCTTTTTTCAACTTTGATCACGAGATCTGCCAGGCGTTTTTTCTCTCTGCAGCGGGTTAAGGCGTATATTACGGGAAGAG
>CAZPXL010000209.1:0-3922 GCA_964591005.1 uncultured Eubacteriales bacterium | reverse complement strand
AATATATACCGCGTCGGCGCCCAGGGCCATCGCCTTCAACATTTGCCCGGGGGTTACCAGGCCGCCTGCAGCTATCAAGCTAACGTCCCGTATAGCACCCTTTTGGGCCAGAAACTGCGCTGCCCTGCTGACCGCGAAGATGGCAGGCAAACCCACGTCGTCCTGGAGGGTCGGCGCCCCGCCGTGTGTGCCTCCTTCGGCACCGTCGACCGTAATAAAGTCGCACTCGGCGTCAAGGGCTACCTGCAGTTCTTTTTCCAGGTGATGAGTCGCCGCTATTTTCAGGCCGACCGGGACTCCAGTTTCTTCTTTAAGCTCTCTTACCAATTTAATAAAATCGTCTTTCGTGTTCACCCCGGAGAGCCGCGAATGTATTAACGCGTCCTCCCCCTCCTCCAACTGATAAACTTCCCTGTACTCCTCCCCGATATTTTTAAAAGCCGTCCGCTGCGGCGTTGAGCCCTGGGCTCCCTGGCCCAACTGGATCTCAATGGCTTCAAGCCTTTGGTACTTATCCCTGCTGTTTAGCCACCCGCCCCGGTTGAACTGTCCGATTAAAAGCTGGGCTTCCTGCCGTTCTTCTTCCAGAAGGCCGGCCTCACCGGTATTGGTGGCGGTCCCTGCCATTGTCGCGGCCCTGGCCAGAGCAATCTTGGCGCTCTTGCTTAAAGCGCCGCCAAACGACATGCCGGCTATCATTACCGGTATAGAAATGTTCAGTGGTTTTTTGGCCCTGTGGCCGATTTTTACCGATGTGTTTATACCCACATCTTCAGGGGTGGGGAAACGAAAAAGGTGAACAGGGCTGAACAAAAGCTTTTCCCACGGAGAGAGGTGGAGATGACTGCCGAGAGGGCGGGGAACCGGAGTCCCTTTTGCGGCTCTTAACGCGATTTCAGCAAGATTAATGGGGTTAACCTTTTTAAAGGCGGGGACCATTTCATATATGTTTTCAATATACTGATCCCTGGCCATTGTACGCACGGCGTCGTCAGCAACCTCATTTATGACTCCCCTTAAAAGTCTCGCTAATAATCCCAATTTGCCTGACCTCCTATTTCCCCATCGTTTGTTGGATCTCTTCAATTTTTTGAGCCATGGCGATGCAGATCTGTTTTATTTCGCCCAGCTGCCTGGCGCTGCTTTGCTCTGCCACGGCAATACTTGTCAACCTTTGGTCTTCATATTTGGTCAGGTCGTTGTAGTGCTGCCTCTCCACCTGCGCCAGAGTCCCGGCCACAGTTTGAATCCTGTTCAAATCTGAGTGAAAAGAGGCAAGAGCATCAGAAATGTTTGGCAGTTGTTCCATTACTTAACCTCCCGGTCAATTATTATTTGACATTATAATTACCCATACTTATAGTATCAATCGTGGGATTTCCTGACAGCTGAAGCTTATTGCCCGGGAAGCCCTGAATATAAAAAAAGGCCCTTGAGCCTTGTCTGTAAGAATTATATACTCGCACGCAGCAGAGATCCCGCTTCAAACACATGAACTATTGATTATAAAATTTTTTAAAGCTGGTTTTGCAGCCTTTTTATAAAAATACTTGCTATATCCGGGTCGAACTGGATCCCCCTCCCCTCTTTAATACGGTTAACCGCTTCACGATGGGAAAACCCTTTTCTGAACGGCCGGCCCGATGTCATCGCCTCGTAGGCGTCGGCCACAGAAATTATTCTTGAAAATACCGGTATCTCATCACCTGCCTTCCCTCCTGGATACCCCCGCCCGTTATAGAATTCATGGTGACACAATATTATCGAAGCTGCTTCCTTATACCTGTCATACGGCTGCAGCAGGTTACTGCCTGATACAGGGTGCTGCTTCACTATCTCCCACTCTTCATTATTTAATACCGCTTTTTTATATAATATTCCGGAGGGGATAAGAATTTTACCGATATCATGCAGTAAAGCCGCTATAAGCAATGTGCTTTTTTGCTCGCTTGAAAAACCCATCACGCTCCCTATTAAAACAGCATACCTGGCAACATTAATTGAATGGTCTCCAATCAATGGCTCTAACAAAGATAAATTTTCACTGAGGCATGTTACAGCCTGGGACACATCACTTATCTCTGTGATAATTCTCAGTATTTCCGGTATGGATTGTATCTGCTTCATAGTGATCCCACCAGCTTATTTTAGTATGCCAGAAATAACCTGGTTAAATATTTAATAAATATTATACAAAACAGCTGACTATATTTTAGCTTTTTTTGACCGGCATGGCTATTATTTTTAAATTTTCCCGTTGATGGAATAATATATCATATGTTTTGAATTACATTTAGTATATTTATACAGGATTGGATGAAGGATCTTATACATTGAATGTCAAATAAGTAGCAAGAGCTTTTTAAATTTTTCGACATTGGAGGTAAACCAATTGTTAGTACACGAGCTAATCCTTACAGGGCCTGGAGATAAGATCGCCATATACGAAAAAGGCGCTGCGTATAATTATGAACTGCTGCGGATGAAGGTTTCCCAATACCGTAATTATCTTTACGCCAAAGGAGTGCGCCCCCGTGATAATGTAGCCCTTTTCGCCAAGAATTCCGCGTATTTTATATTTAGCTATATGGCCATTGCCAGCCTGGGAGGAGTAGTCGTTCCCCTGAATACAATGCTCACGCCGCGGGAAATCGCCTTTATCCTTAAAGACGCGGAAGTCAAACACGTAATAACAGACAAGGACTTGAATTTTTCCGGACAATTCGGGGAAGGCGACTTGCCTCCCGTTAAGGCTTTCATCAATGACATTGAGAAAGAACTAAGTGAAAATAATTATCCCGATTCCGCCGCGATAAACATACAGGATTCCGATCCCTGCGTAATCCTGTATACTTCAGGTACAACCGGACGCCCTAAAGGAGCGCTGCTTTCCCACAGCAACCTGGTCAGCAACGCCAAAGCATTTTCAATAGCAACGGAGTCCGGGCCTGACGATAACACACTTTGCGTACTGCCGATATTCCACAGCTTCGGCTGGACCTGCTGCATAGGGACTGCACTTTATAACGGCGCCTCGATTACAGTAGTTGAAACTTTCCTGCCGAAAGATGTAATCGCTACTATCCGTGACCAGGGTATTACCATGGTCATGGGTGTTCCGGCCATGTACAATTTTTATAATTCACTGGCCAAACCTGAAGACCTGGCGGGAGTACGCCTATTCGCCAGCGGAGGCGCCTCTCTGCCGATAGAAATACTCGAAAAATTCCATGAAAAAACGAAAAAGCATGTTATAGAAGGATACGGCCTTTCCGAGGCCTCCCCGGTTGTGGCCTTCAATCCGTTAAGCCGCACAAAACCGGGATCTATCGGACGGCCGGTGCAAGACATAAAAGTGAAGATAGTGGATAACAACGGCAATGAATTGGGCTGTCGTGAAATTGGAGAACTGCTGGTACAGGGACCAAATGTGATGCTGGGTTATTATAATTTACCGGCGGAAAGTGCTGTAGCGCTCAAGAACGGCTGGCTTTACACCGGTGATTTAGCTTATCAGGATGAGGACGGTTACATTTTCATTGTTGACCGTAAAAAGGATATGATCATAGTCAGCGGACTTAACGTCTACCCAAGAGAAGTGGAAGAAATACTTTACCAGTATCCGGCCATAAAAGAGGCCGCGGCAATCGGTGTTCCGGACAAGAGCCGCGGGGAATCGGTACGCGCATACGTGGTGCTTGAAGAAAATATGACACTTGACAAAAAGGACCTTATGGCCTTCCTCAAGGAAAACCTGGCCCAGTTTAAAATACCCCGTGAAATAATTGAAATTGAAACGCTGCCGAAAAACGCCACTGGAAAGATATTAAAAAAAGAGCTCCGCAATATAGCATCATAAGTTACTGGGACTGCGTCAAGCAGTCTTTTTCTTTTTCACTGTTATCAAGTTATAAAAATCGCT
>CAZPXL010000208.1:0-3979 GCA_964591005.1 uncultured Eubacteriales bacterium | reverse complement strand
TACGGTAAGGAAGGCTTTTAACACCGGTTTTTCTTTATCTGCCGACGGCCCTACGTAAGCATTGCCGGCTATCAGCCGAATTACATAAATACCGGAGCATACCGATAAAATAATCATAATATTTGCCGGATAACTGACCCACCTGAATCCAAAACCATAAAGCCCCGCATCAAGCAGCAACAGGTACAAAAGCATCAGGAAGGCCTGGTTCCCGATTTTATTCTTCCTGTGAAGCTGCATCTCATCCAAACCGTTCTTATTCATTATTGTCATCCTCCCAAAAAATATCGTTAAGCGTTCTCCCCAATACTTTGCATATGGCAATGCACAATTTAACGGACGGATTGTAATCTCCGTTTTCTATCGCATTAATGGTCTGCCTGGTCACTCCTACAGCATCGGCAATATCCTTTTGTGACATATCCTTCGCTGCCCGCGCAGACTTTAATCTTAAATTTTTACTCAATATGTCACCCCAAATCTACCTCTTTCTAAAATAATTGTAATCTTCATTTGACTAAATATCAATTATATTTTACATATTATCCTATATATCTTACAAAACAGGGCGCGTCAAGGCACGAAAAAACCCTCGACTCCATGCTTGAGGGTTTAATCCACATAAACATTTTGTATTTTAAGGAAGCATAGAAATAAATACCCTTTAACCGTGGCTCCTGTTTATCAACCTGGGCGTGGAGGCCCTCATAAAGACTAAAGGAAAAGGGGGTATCCATAAGGTTACCCCCTGCCAGCGACGGTTCTAACTTGATACTGTTGCCATACTGTTGCCATACTTTTGTAACAGTGTTAAGGGAAGTCCTCCAGGTAAAACTTATTCTCCTGTCCCTCATGAAGTGTTACACAATTGAGAGACTATCCCATAACATTTATTTACTCGACCCTTGCATCGATTTCTTTCTTCATTTTATCCCCTACAACGCGACCCTTTTTGTAATCGTTTTTATCACCGCTGGGCAGATCAAATGGCTTATACCTGCCGTCGTAGTCCTTTTTCTCATCCAACAAGGAATCTGAAAGGCCTCTTCTGTATGCACGGCTTTCTTGCTTTAGTGCATCTCCTTCATTACGGCCCATTTTGTAAGCTTTTACAGCAGCATCGGTATGAGGCAGGTCAAATGGTAAAAACGCACCATCATAATCCTTTTTATCTTCTAACAATGAATCTGAAAATCCTCTTCTAAAATGCCGAGCCTGACCGCTTGGAATATCTTTCGCCATAATAATTCTCACCCTCCGATTTGTTTTATTAATTGAACAACAGAACCGTCTTAAATACTGGTACTTTTTATTAATTAAACAACAAGAACCGTCTCTATAGTATGGCTACTTGTGTGGCTGCACTTACTTAATAATGAGCTCAACCGGCAGCTGTGACACTAAGAACCCCCAAATTTCTGCTCATTTAATTAATTCTGTAACCATTCTAAGTTTTTAAATTTTAAAACTATAACCATTCCGAAATGAATTTCCGTTGTTATAAAATAGTTCAATATTTTTTAAATACGGCTTGTTCAGGCCCGTTCTCTCGCCCTGAAGCAGCAGAGAGAACACAGTCGCTGAAATGGCAAGAAATATTGAACCACTTTATTCAACAAATTCGTACTGTGTCCGTCAATACAAAAAAGACGGCAAGAACGCTTTCTGCGGAAGCGGCCACCTTAGACCTGATTTATGGACAGTCAAAAGCCGGGCAAGGTCTATTTTTAATCTTCTTGCACCACCACCTGTAAAAATAAGGTGTCTCATTTGATGGCATTTAATACATAACGGTATTAATATGCGACTATTTTCCTTTTTGATTCTATCACCCGCCAATAATATGAGTTAAATATATATTTCCGATTGCATTTATCGGCTTTGTCTATATATTGTGTGAGCGCAAAAGAGACGTGCCTTTCATCAAAAGAAAGACGGGTTATTTTTTTGCGTTTTTATTATTACAATTCTTTCCCGTTCCAGCAGTAGGTACAGATTTTATCTTTGCCTATCCCGATTGCATTAATCATATCATGTATGTTCTGGTATTTTAGCGTTGAAAGGTTCAGCCGTTTGCCGATGCATTCCACCATGCAATTGTACTGCTCAGTTGCCGGATCACAATACGCGTCAAGAGAATCCGGTTCTTTCCCCTCAAGCTTGATAATGGCCTGTCTTGCCGCAAGGTCCATTGCTGAACGGGAGACTGAGAAGTTTAAGAACTTACAGCCGAAAACAATAGGCGGGCAGGCCGGCCGAATGTGGACTTCACTGGCGTTGCATTTATACAGCAGGTCCACAGTTTCTCTCATCTGCGTGCCGCGGACAATTGAATCGTCGCAGAAGAGCAGGCGTTTGCCGTAAACAAGTTCGGGAATGGGCATCAGCTTCATCCTGGCCACCAGGTTTCTTATTTCCTGGTTCTGCGGCATAAAACTCCTTGACCAGGTCGGGGTGTATTTTATGAAAGGACGGGCAAAGGGCACTTTGGACTGGTTTGAGTAACCGATGGCATGTCCGACACCAGAGTCGGGCACTCCGGCAACCAGGTCAACTTCAACATTGTCGTTTCTGGCCAGTGCCGCGCCGTTTCTGTTACGCATAACCTCAACGCTCACTCCTTCATAAGTTGAGGACGGATAACCATAATAGACCCATAAAAAAGCGCAAATCTGCATTTTATTCCCTGGCGGCGCAATCTTCTCAATACCGTCCGGTGTTAAAAATACGATTTCTCCCGGACCCAGTTCATAGTTGAAACCATACCCCAGGTTGGCAAAAGTACAGGACTCGGAAGAAACACAGAAAGAACCTTCTTTCTTACCCACCAATAAAGTAGTCCTGCCCAGTTTATCCCTTGAAGCATAAATTCCCCGCGGCGTTAAAAGCAAAACCGTGCATGAACCCTGGATCAGCTCCTGCGCTTTTAATAAACCATCTTTAAAGGTATTTTCATGATCAATAATTACAGACACCAGCTCTGTAGGATTAATAGCGCCCTTGCTCGTCTCCATAAAATGAATACTTTTTCGGTTGGAGAATTCTTTGGCGGCAATTTCATCTAAATTGTTAATTTTCCCTACTGTAGTAATCGCATATTGACCAAGGTGCGAACGCACTGTCAAAGGCTGAGGCTCTGTATCGCTTATGCACCCTATGCCCATGGTGCCTTTTATTTCTGAAAGCTCAGATTCAAACTTTGCTCTGAACAGTGTATTCTCGATGTTATGAATTGACCTGTTGAAACCTTGCCCGTTCCAGACCGCCATCCCCCCTCTGCTGGTACCCAGGTGCGAATGGTAATCCGTGCCGAAATATACGTCCATCACGCAGTCTTCTTTTGAAACAACACCAAATAACCCTCCCACAGACACTACACCCCTTAAAATGTATTTATGCTGTTATATTTTGTCGCATATAAATTTAACCTGACTGATAAACTCAAAATACACACATTAATAGAATTACATTTTTATAATAATATTGCAACAATATTTTATAACCATATAATTAAAGAGATTTTTATGACAAAGTTGTTTTTTCATGCCACAATAAAAAAGGAAGCAAAAAGCACCACCTTCTGCTTCCCTCTGCTGCCTGACCAGGATAAAAATCTATTAAGCACTGAATCGTGTCAAGGGGACGGGGTTGTTGACACGCCAAATCAGCTGGATTGTTTTTTTTCTTTTGAACAAAAGGAGACAAAAAGAACGTCCCCTTGTTTCACTTAATACATCGTGCCGCTGAAGCTGCGGTTAAACCAGTTCCACAACCCGACTTCTCCCAGGGCGGGGGAATGGACAGCCCCAAGGTTTTGCAGCTTTAATAATTCTTTAGTTGGCCCGGTGACGACCACCCCGTAAACCAGGATACCGTTGTCTTTTATATACTGATACCGCTGCTGGAGAAGCAGTTTTTGGGGATCGCCCTGGTAAACACGCCGGGCTATTCCCTCATTTTCAACCAGGAATTTCATTGA
>CAZPXL010000207.1:2178-3987 GCA_964591005.1 uncultured Eubacteriales bacterium | reverse complement strand
GAAGCTGTGGAAATAATCACAGGAGGGTTCTGGAATGCGACAGTCTGCATCCCGTTTTTTTTAGGCGCCGTCAATTTTCGGCCTCCTTTTCGACCAAAAATATTATCTGAAGAAATAGTAAAGGAGAGCAGCGGCCCAGGCGGTAAATATTCCCCATACCAGCACCGGCCCCGCGATGGTAAACAGCCTGGCGCCGACTCCGAATATCAGCCCCTCGGCGCGGAATTCAAGAGCCGGGGCAACCATGGAGTTGGCAAAGCCGGTGATGGGCACAATACCGCCGGCCCCCCCGAAGCGGCTTATTTCATCGTAAACCCCCAGCCCGGTCAGCAGCGCCGCTATAAATACCAGTGTGGCCGATGCGGCTGAACCTGCCTCATTAGTACTCAGCCCGAGACTAAGGAAATATTTCAGAATAAACTGGCCGGCCAGGCAGATAAAACCCCCGACAATAAAAGCCCAGAACACATTACGCCAGATTCTCGGCTTTGGCCTTAACTGTTTAACCATTTTCGCATATTCCTGCTTTTGTTTTTCATGAATTGAAGTGTTTGACATAACTTCACCTCTTTTTCATTGTTTCCCCGTTTATACGACGTTATACAAAAAGGACACCTGCCGGTGTCCCCGATGTATTAGTCGGTGTGGGCTATTTTTACATTCGCCTTGTACTCAACGAGGCGGCCGTCTTCAACATTAGCAGTAAAATTTACAATTTCCACGGCAACAATATTTTTCATCGATCTTGAAGCTTCTGATATGGCCGACTGTACGGCTCCCTTCCAGCTGTCAGTAGACCCTCCCACCAATTCGGATACTTTGACGTGCACAATGCTGCCTCCTTTTTGTTTTTTTTACAATTTGTAGTATGTGTCCCTGATGTTTTTTTATACGGCGATTTTTATTCTTTGTGTGGCAGGATAAAGTAAAAACCCGCCTGGCGAAAGAAAGGACGGGTTTAATATTACTTGTTTTTTTATGTGCCGCCGCCAATTAAATCCTTCAGTTTTTTCAAGGCCTGCCTTTCCAGGCGGGAGACCTGGACCTGGGACAACCCGAGCCTCCCGGCAATCTCTGACTGGGTTTTATCCTCAAAAAACCGCCAGGTTATTATATTTCTGTCCCTTTCCGGGAGGCTGTTTAATAATTCTTTCACAGAGAGGCTTTCCAGCCACGGCATATCTCCGTCCTCGTCACCCTTCAGCTGGTCCAGCAAATAAATCGGGTCCCCGTCCTCCTGGTGCAGGGTCTCATATATGGAGGTCGGGGACTGGGTGGCTTCCATGGCGTTTATAACTTCTTCCCTGGACAGCCCCAGTTCAGACGCCACCTCGCCGACCGAAGGCTCCCTGCCCAGACGAGCTGTCAGCAGCTCCCTCACCTGCTGTATCTTATACGCGGTTTCCTTAACAGAACGGCTTACTTTAACCGGGCTGTCGTCTCTCAAAAACCTTCTGATCTCCCCCACGATCATCGGGACGGCGTAAGTTGAAAACTTTACGTCATAGCTGAGATCAAACTTATCGATAGCTTTCATCAGGCCGATACAGCCGATTTGAAATAAATCTTCCAGCTCATGGCCCCTGTTTTGAAAGCGCCGCACAATATTAAATACCAGCTTCAAGTTGCAGTTCACCAGCTTGTCTCTGGCGAAACTGTCACCGGCTTTAGACCTGATCAGCAATTCCCTTAACTCTTTATCCTTTAACAGCGGAAAGCGGGGCAGGTTCATATCGACCAACCTGCTGCTCATATATCCATCTCCTGACTATAGTCCAATAAGTGCATGAAAAATGCTCCCGGCAAATT
>CAZPXL010000207.1:0-2078 GCA_964591005.1 uncultured Eubacteriales bacterium | reverse complement strand
GCCAGCGTGAAGTCGAGCTGGGAGGCAAAGGCAGCCACCGTTACCCTGGCAAAGGCCACATTGGCCGGTATGCTTAAAAACTCAAGCCTCATCTGATTTATAAACTGCATTTAGGTCAACCTCCCTACCCAATCTTCTCCAGAGCCTCATTCTCGTTTGGATACTCATTCATGATCCGCAGCAGTCCTGACAGGTCGAGGACCTTTCGCACCTGTGGCTGCGGGGATACGATAAAAACTTTTCCGCCGTTTTTGGAAACCCGCTTGTAGCGCCCCAAAAGTACGCCCAAACCTGAACTGTCTACAAAAGACACCCTGGTCAGGTTGAAAACCAGGTTCCTTGCCTTTCCCTTTTCTATGGTTTCATCCAGAGTTCTCCTGAAGCGGTCAGCGACTCCCAGGTCAAGTTCCCCGTTAGGCCTTACAAGCAGGGTGTCCTTTTTCATTTCAACATCCAGAAGCACAGGCGGGCGTCCTCCTTTTTTCTTTTTAGTCAACTGTATTATACCCCTTTTGCTAAATCTTACCAAATTTTTTTTTAAAAGGCAAGCAGCATAAAACGGGCCTTTTCCAAGACCCGTTTTTTCAGTCGGGGACATTCTTCATCTATATGGCTCCATGCAACTATACAATGTTGCAGAAGAAATACGGCCATTACATCGGGGACATATCTCCGACTGCGGAGGCAAGCTCCGAATAGAGATGTGTCCCCATTCCTCTGGCATTGTATGTTTTATAAAGACACAAGTCTGCAAGACATACGTCTCAATAAACGCTGTCTAAAATCCTTCTCATCTGCTGGCCCAGCGATGCCTTTGGCACGTCAGCCCCGGCCACCAGTTTTACCCGCAATACCTCCTCCCCGTTTTTAGTGACAACATACGATCCCACTTCCTGTCCTTTTTGCACGGGAGCGCTGACGCTCTCAGGCAGTTCCAGGCTTGATTCAAATCCTTTTTCCTCACCTCTTGCAACGATCACACTGACCTTGTCCAGGGTTTGCACCTCAACCTGTTCCGACTGGCCTTTGCTGACCTTGAGATGTCCGACCCCCGCTCCCTGTTCAGCGAAATTTACAGATTTGTACCTGGCAAATCCGTAGTCGTATATTTTCATTGATTCACTGAAGTGGCTCTTAACCTGTTCGGTACCAAGAACCACGCAGATAAACCTGAGGCCGTTTCTCTCCGCGGACGAGGCCAGGCAGTACTTGGCCGCTTCCGTCCAGCCGGTCTTGCCGGCGTCAGCTCCTTCATACCACCAGAGAAGTTTATTTGTATTCCACAGCTTAAAGGCGCCGCCCCGCAGGTCGTACTCCTTCATGGCAGTTATTTTTCTGAAAAGAGGGTTCTTAAGGCCTTCTTTTAAAATTTGCGCCAGGTCATAAGCGCTGGTGTAATGGTTGTCCTCGGTTAGCCCATGACAGTTCACAAAATTTGTGTTTTCCAGACCCAGGGACTTTGCCCTGTCGTTCATGGCTTCGACGAAGGCTTCCTCACTGCCGGAAATATGCTCGGCGACAGCCACGCAGGCGTCATTGGCCGACTGCAGCCCAATTGCCGTAAGCATGTCCCAAAGGCTCATCTCTTCTCCGATTTCAAGATAAATCTGTGAACCTCCCATTTCCCAGGCATTTTCACTGACCACCACGTTATCCGTAAGCTTAAAATCACCCTTTTCCACCGCGTCCGTCGCCAGTAAAAGAGTCATCAGCTTGGTTACGCTGGCCATGGGCAGTCTCTTGTCCTTCTCTTTCTCGTAAACAATCTTACCTGTTACCGGTTCATAAAGCACTGCCGCTTCAGCAGTAGTCTCCAGACCTGCCTGGACAGCCCCCTTGGCCGGGGCTTTTTCCTTTGCCGCTTCCTCAACGGCCCACGCCTGCCCCACCGTCATGCTGAAGATCAGCGCCACAACCAATACAATTATCCACCGTCTTTTACTCAAGTAATATACCTCCTCATGTCATCTGGGTCATTTTCTATTATGTTTACAAAAAGTAAAGTTATACACGATGCCGGTCTAAAGAACAAATTCGCCCTTCGGGCGACTAAAGTAAACCGGGGATAGAATACTATG